>JALVEA010000068.1 GCA_027008665.1 Thiotrichaceae bacterium
GCCGATAGCCGCCGCCATGGGTTCTTCTACTAGATAAACTTTACGTGCGCCTGCACCCATTGCTGAGTCTTTGATTGCTCGACGTTCAACCTGAGTTGCACCGCAGGGGACGCAAATAACAACCCGAGGGCGGGGACGTAAAATTCTACCACTATCAACTTTATGAATGAAATGTTGAAGCATTTTTTCTGTATAGGTAAAATCTGCGATTACGCCGTCTTTCATGGGGCGAATAGCGGTAATGTTTTCTGGTGTTCGACCTAGCATCTTTTTAGCTTCGATACCGACCGCTTCAATTTTTTTAGGGCCTCCAGGACCTCTATCCTGACGTATAGAAACGACAGAGGGTTCATCTAAAACAATCCCTTTTCCACGCATATAAATAAGGGTGTTTGCAGTTCCCAAATCAATAGAGATATCGTTAGAAAACCAGCCAGAAATAAATTTGAACATAGGGGAACAATCCGTTGTTTGGAAATTATAGCAAATTTGATGGTGAACAGATAAATATTATGGGTAATGTAACAACCACACGAGTTGAGGGCAAGATATTGATAAAAAAACTATAACTACATTAATCATTTTTCATTTATAGTTATTAAGCATTTTTTAGGGTGTTTTTTATGCTCTCATTGCTTCATTATAAAACATATCAAAAGATAAGTAAAACTAATCATTGTATTAATTTTATTAATAATCCTCCTTTATTTATTTTGCATGGTTTGCTCGGCTCTATGGATAATTGGCATACTCAAGCTAAACGCCTTCAACAATTTCGTACCGTTATAACAATAGATTTACGCAACCATGGACGATCACCACATCTAAAGGGGATGAGTTACCAACAAATGGGCTTAGATATACTTGCCATCATGGAATATGAAAAGCTAAAAACTATTGATGTATTGGGGCATTCAATGGGTGGAAAAGTAGCCATGTGGTTGGCACTTCATTACCCTAGACGAATAACAACACTGATTGTTGTTGATATGGCACCTAAAACCTACCCACTTTGGCATCAAAAAATGTTAATTGCAATGCTAAAAGCACCTTTATTAGCCTTTCAGTCGCGTCAACAGGTGGATCATTATTTATCACAGTTTATTGCGGACAATAGTAAGCGTTCTTTTATTTCTAAAAATTTGCAAAAACGAACAGGTAGGGGATACAAATGGCGTTGTAACTTGAAGGAAATAGTAACATCCTATCTAAAAATTGCGACTTTCCCTGTTCCTACTTCCATTTTTTCAAATCAAAGTTATTTTATTCGTGGAGAGAACTCACCTTATATCTTACCTACTGACCATGCTTTGATAAAACGTCTGTTTATACATGCTGAAATTCACACTATCAAAAATTCCTCTCATCTTCCTCATGTCGAGCAGGCGGATGATTTTTATCAATTGCTAAAAAGTTTCCTAAAATAATTCTTGCATATTAGTAATATGCTATATTAGAATATTCGGATATACAGAGTTCAATATACATTTATTTAGCTAGGGAACAAAATTATGAAACTTCAAACAATGACATTCGCCGCTCTACTTGCATTATCTGGAACTGCTTCAGCAGACTGGTTCGATGGATTTAATAATGCTAATGGGTCAACTAACGCTGCAGGAAGTACTGCTGGCAATGCCCAGGCAAATACGGCAACGAAAGGTAATGGCGAAGGTAAAGCAAATGGTTGGGGCGTAGGTAAGGGCGATGCTGATGGAGAAGTAGATTTCAGCATTAACTTTAAAGGCAAAGGTCGAACCAATATGGATACTAAAATGCAAGCTGATGGCGATATGAAAGCCTCTGGTGATGCACAAGGTAGTGGAAATGGTACAGGCAATACAGTTGCTAACGCGGCTGCTGCTGGAACGGGTTCTAATGCAAATGGTGTTTCTGGACAAAGTTTGAATGCTACAGCTCTCCCTCAAGCGGCCCCTGTTGCTATGAATATGGAACAAATGAAAGCTTCTTTAATTGCACAAATCAAACAAGCTCAAATGATGCTACAACGTATTGAAGCAATGGAAAAATCAACGGCTCCTGTAGCACCAGCTGTTCCAGCAGTAAAATAATAATCTAAAAATTTATTATTAAGTTTATGTAAGGCTCGCCATTGTTATGGCGAGCCTTTTTTCGTTTGATAAATCTCTCTATTTTTGGGTTTTCCTGTAAGTATCAGTAGCCTTAGCTCCCTTTGTCGGATAATTAACCAATCTGCTTGCTATAAAAATAAAACATATAGATAATTGAATTTAGAGCAATTAATTACTTTTTAAGGTTTCTCTATCAATCAATAAAAATAAATAAGAGAGTGTCATCATGTTAAATAAACACATAGCAAAACTATTGTTTTGTGGTGCGTGTTTAACTTTATTTCCTAGTCACGCGGATTATACAAATGCTGGCTTAGATCGATACAGTTATGAAAGCACCCCACAAACATCCTATAATCTTTCTTCGTATTCTGAAACCACTTCGGCTTATTTGGCTTCTGCAGAAACAGAATTAAGTATGCTCGATATTTATGGTGGCTATCCAGATAATAACTTTAATACAGAAGCAGAAACTAAAAAGCCATGGCAAATACGTTTAGGTCTAAAAAGTACTATCTCTTATTTGCAACAGAGTAATTTGAAGCATAAAGTAGCGATAAAAGGGGCTAATGTTAGTAATCAGCAGCTTGCTAACACGGCTTATTCTCTTTTGGATTGGAAAGGTGCGTATACCCCAGAGGCAATGCAGGATGACTTTTATTTAAAGAGCTTGTCGGAAGGTAGAGAGGATAAAAGTAAATTCACTGGGTATTATACCCCAATTATTTCAGCACGTTTGCAACCTAATTCAGAATATCGCTATCCTATTTACCGTTCGCCTTCTTCTGCTAAACGACGTTTATCTCGTGCAAAGATTGCAATGGGAGCATTATCAGGGCAGGGCTTGGAAATAGCATGGACAAATGATCCTGTTGGTCTATTTTATGTTCATATTCAAGGCTCTGGTATTATTCAGTTGGAAAATGGTGAAAGAAAATCGTTGAAATTTGATGGCAGTAATGAAAAGCCTTTTCGAAGTATAGCTCAGCAGATGAAAAAAAGAGGTTTAATTGCATCTAATCCAAGTCGTAATGCGATTAAACAATGGTTGGAGAGTCATCCAGAAAAGATGGATGCAATATTCAATATTAATCCGCGTTATATCTATTTTAGCTTAAATAAAAACAGTACCACCCTCACTGCATCAGGTACTACCATTATTACAGGGCACACCGTTGCGGTGGATACCGACTACATTCCTTTTGGAGCTGTCATACTAGCAGAAGTCCCTATTATTAATAGACAAGGACAAGTGATTGATCACCAGTGGCGATTATTATTTTCTCAAGATAGAGGTAATGCAATTAAGGGACCTGTTCGTATGGATATTTATACAGGTGTTGGTGAGATAGCACGCGAGAAAGCCAATAGCTTAACGGGATATGGTAGGGCTTATTTATTATTACCAAAATCACACTATAATAACGCAGTAACAGCTTGAGGCTTATTTATCAATAAAAAAGTAAAAAATGAGCCGTCCTTGGCTCCCAATCAGTTTATTCCATCAATAATTGAGCAAAATATCCTTTGCTCCCGACTGGTCATTCCTCAATTGCGACTTAAGAGATCATCTTCTCTGTAAGCTCAAGAACTCTCATCCATGCGATGAAAGATAGTGAAAATAGCATAATAGTGAAAGCCTGAAAAGCTAAACGGAGGATGATTGTAGATGAATTGACATAATAATTAGGTTTGGAATTACTTAAAATTATAAATTTAAAAAATTATTTTATAAAAACAGTGGCAATAAAACTCCTTTACTTTTAGCTGAAGGGTAGTTGACTCCTCTATCCTCTTCCTTTAAATCAATACAATAGCTTGGGTTTTACTTTTTTAGTTGCTGATATTTGTAATAGAGATTTGATTTGCTTTTTACTAGACTAAGACTATTTTAAGGAAATAAACACGTAAATAGAAGCATCAGAGAGGGTAAGCAATCAATGAGCCAGTTAACAGCAGAGCAACGCCATAACGAGCGTATGAAACGGACTAAGGCAATTGTTGACAAACGTATTGCAGAAGCACAGCAACAGCAAGGTGTTTTTATCCTTTTGACAGGTAATGGTAAAGGTAAAAGCTCATCAGCTTTTGGTATGGTGGCGCGCTCATTAGGGCATGGGCAGAAAATTGGGGTGATTCAGTTTGTAAAAGGGCGTATGGAAACGGGGGAGCAAAACTTCTTTGATCAGCAACCAAAGGTTGATTTTTATGTAATGGGGGATGGCTTTACATGGGAAACACAAGATTATCATAAGGATAAAGCATCGGCACAAGCAGCTTGGATGGTGGCAAAAAAGATGCTACAAGATAAAAGTTACGATTTGATTGTCATGGATGAAATGACCTATATGTTTAAATACAATTATTTAGATATAGATGAGGTTATCGAAACAATCAAAAAACGCCCTAAAATGCAAAATATTATTATTACAGGGCGAGGTGCAAAAAAACAGCTCAAACAGGCTGCAGATACTGTGAGTGTGATTATGGATGAAAAACATGCTTTTAAAGCAGGGATAAAAGCACAAAAAGGGATCGAATGGTGAGCAAAACAGTCTTATGTCCTGCCATTTTTATCTCTGCACCTGCATCAGGGCAGGGTAAGACAACTATTACCGCAGGGTTAGCTCGATACCATCATAATCAAGGTCGTAAAGTGCGTGTTTTTAAAACGGGGCCTGATTATCTTGAT
>JALVEA010000069.1 GCA_027008665.1 Thiotrichaceae bacterium
TTATGATACACCATTAAGAATTTTTTATAATATTTATGTGCTTGTTCACTATTTCCTAATAGCATATAGACATGACCAATATTCACATAGGTAGCTGAAGCATCTTTTTCTATGTTTTTTTCAAATTTCAAGATGTTATTTAATTTATTAGCTATTAAATAGTAACCTGAAGCATTCTCTATATCCATTTGCTCATCATACCTTTTAGCTGTCTCATAACAAGCTTTTTGTACCAAGGAAATATTAAAATCTTTTTTAGAAACCTCTTCATCACAAAGTTTCTCAAAATCTTCTCCAAATCCTAAAAAAGAGAAGAGTAAAAGAAGCGTAAAAACTTTATTTAATAAGCGTAACATATTCACTAATTCTCTCTGCAAAGTCACATTCCATTTTAAGCTGTACTTTCTCTTTTGCTCCAAGTATCTCTTTAAGCATGTCCGTTTCTATCTCATAACGTGAAAAAAAGCCGTAGTTGAACATCTCTAAGTTGTTATGGTTTCGTTTTGAGACCAGAGAAAAGTGAAACATGTTGTAGGCTACTTGGTGGTTGTCAAAGGTAATATTTATTAAGTTCTTACTGTTTCTTGCCTCTTTAATAATAAGTGACTGATTGGTTCCTATAAAGAGTTTTCCTCTGTTTCCATTTTCATCACTAACTGTTCCATCAGGCTCAATGGTAGTTTTAATACGGTAAATTTCAGAAAAACGGTTACTGGGGTAAAAGTAAGCGTACCAGTCTCCTTCTATATCATCAATCAGTTGTTTATTTTTTTTAAAAAGTTCCTCTTTTTCCTCTTTTTTTTGCTCTTCTAAAATAGCTTTTAGTTGTTTTGAGTCTTTAACATTTTTATCAAAAACTTTAAAGGGAATATTAAATGCACCTGTAAAAGCGTATAGGTGTAAAGGTCGCAATGTATCGTGGTCAGCATTACGAAGTTTGGAAATGTAGTTAGATTGCATACCAAAAAGGTCTGCTATATCTTTTACATTTAATTTTAGATGTCTAATTAAAAAATCTATTTTTTCTTCATTACTGTAAAATTTTTCATCTGTTTCTTCTTGCATTGTAAAACTCCTTTTAAGTTGATGCTAGAATAGGATTCTAACTCAATTTAACTTTATTTTATAGATTTGAAAAATTAGATTAGAAGGTTAAAACTATTCAATACCTAATAAAATCTATTTCTTTTTTTCTTTTAATGAGTTGGTTAATTTATCTTTTTATGTACTCGGTTATAATATAGTTTATTTTGTAACTTATAAAAGAGTAAAAACAAAGTTTCCAAAAAGTTTCCTAAACACCCTAAAATGTTTCTTTTAAGTTCCTGTCATGTTTCCCTCTGTCCTAATAAAATAGCACTATGATTACTTAAATAGCTAATCATATATTTTAATTAAAAGGATAAATCATGAAAAGATTTATGAAACTTATGAGTGTTGTTTTAGTACTAGGTGCTGTTGCTACAGCTTCGACAATAGGTGGAAACCCTGAGGTATCTGTTAAACAGAATAATCCAACAACGGTTTCAGGGATTTGTGATCCTTATGAAAGATTTCTTGGTCTATGTCAAAGTTCTCAAGATATTTTACAAGAGAACTAAGCTTTTACTCTACTCTTTGATTATGCTGTAATCGAGGAGCAGTTTACCCTCTCTGTTTTTGAGGGTGATTTTTTTGTCTATATCTTTTACAGGTATGCTGACTACTAGGCTATTTTGCTCTTGTAGCAGTTTGGCTGTTTTAATATTACATGTTAGTGGTAGTTTAACAGTTGAAGTCTCTATATTTAGCAATAATATATCATCATTTTTTAATGTTACTACGCTTTTTTCTATAGAACTACCTCTTCCTGCTAATTTAATGTGTTTTCCATTACTTGGTAATATTAAGATATTTGTACTATTCGGAAAAATAGTGTCTAAACATTGAGATTTTGCTTTGTTTTTTAGGCTTAAACATATATTAAGGTTAACTTCTGGATTCCCCCCACCTCCACCATGTGTTTGAACAAAAGATGTTCTCATAGGTGTTACAGTGTTGCTACAAGCTGTGGTATAAAAGATTATAAAAATTCCCATAAAAATTGATTGTTGTTTCAAGTATAACTCCTTAATTAAGATGTTATGATTATATCATGAGTTTAAGGAAGGAGAAATGAAATGTTAAAGATAGTGATGTTTTTTTATGTTTTATTGCTCTTTGGTTGTACCACTCAACCAAATATAGAAGCGAGACCTCTTAAGCGAGTGGCTTTGGTTATAGGCAATCAGCACTATTTTAATAATGAGTTGGAAAACCCTATATATGATGCAAAAGGAGTAGCAAAAACTTTAGAGAGTATAGGGTTTGATGTCGTGTTAAAGTTAGATGTTACACTTCATCAGTTAAACCAAGCATTAGAGAAGCTAAAAGCTAAAATAGAACCTCAAAACACTATAGTTTTTATCTATTTTGCAGGTCATGGTAATACTTTAGAAAAAAACAGTTCTGAGCAATATTTGATGATGACCGATACCAAGAAAAAAGTTTTGGTGAGCATTTATAAGTTTTATGATTTTTTAAAAGAGGTGAATGCTAGGCACAATATTGTGGCTCTTGATGTTTGTAGAGATTATCAGAAACATTATATAGCTATGGAGTCGAAAGAGAATAGTAAAGCTTTAAAAAACTTTAGAGGAAATTTTAGAACAGTACATATCCGTTATGATGATGGAATTAAAAGAGATGAAAATGTACTCCTTGACAATAACTACTCTGCTACTCTACCTAAGTCTACCATTATCTCTTATGCTACTAGGCGTAATCAAAAAGCAAAAGATTGGAGTATATATAATGATAAGCATAGCCCTTATGCTTACGCTCT
>JALVEA010000070.1 GCA_027008665.1 Thiotrichaceae bacterium
ATCATAACCTTCTGCGATAACACCACCATCTCGAATGAGAAGGGGGGGATTTTCAATAATCGCCATATGAAGCAGTGCTAATAATTCCGTATGAAGATCAATCTGTTGGCGTAGCTTATTGAGATGTGTTTGTTCTATTTGATCTAATATTTGGTGTAATAAAGGGATTACATCGAGAGAATCACGCAATGTTGATAAATCACGAGGTCTTGCAGAACCAATCGCAATCCTTGAGACAATACGTTCAATATCACCGATATGACGTAATTGTTGATGCAGATTCTCATATCCAAAATGCTTTATAAAACCGGCGATTGCTTGATGCCGTTGCTGAAGTTGTTGCTGGTCTTTCAGTGGTTTATTTAACCAACGACGTAGTAAGCGACTGCCCATACTAGTGGCTGTTTTATCAAGTACCGCAATTAAAGTGTTTTTTTGTTCTCCATGCAAACTCTGTTCTAACTCTAAATTTTTACGACTGGCAGCATCAAGAATAATCCCCTCATCACTGGACTCTGTTTGAAGACTGGTGATATGGGGTAGCGCGGTGCGTTGGGTTTCATTGATATAATCCAATAAAGCACCTGCTGCAATAATCGCCATTGGCACATCATGACAACCAAAACCTGTCAAATCATGCGTTCCAAATTGTTTTTTTAATAATATTTGGGCTGTTTCCTGATCAAAAAGCCACGCTGGACGTTGCGTCGTCGGAAGATCGCTATTGAGTGTGAAATTCTGTTCTTCTGAAATAAGAATTTCAGCAGCTTGTAATCGCTCTAGTTCATTATATAAGGTATCAATATTATCAATCTGCTGTACTATAAATCGTCCGCAACTAAGATCAATATGAGCGATGCCAAATTGTTGTTTTGAACCCTCACCTTGGGCATAGATTGCTAATAAAAGATTATCACGACGATCATTTAGCAAATAATCATCTGTCACCGTTCCAGGTGTCAATATACGAGCCACTTTACGTTCAACAGGACCTTTCGAGGTGGCAGGGTCGCCTACTTGCTCGCAGATACCCACTGAAATACCTTGTTTTAATAAACGTGATAAATACTGTTCGGCGGCATGATAAGGAACACCTGCCATAGGAATTGGCTCACCATTCGATTTACCGCGTGCAGTCAAGGTGATATTTAACAATTCTGATGCCTTTTTTGCATCATCAAAGAATAATTCATAAAAATCTCCCATGCGATAAAATAATAATAAATCAGGGTTTTCTGCCTTAATACTAAGATATTGGCGCATCATGGGGGTATATTGGGTTTTTGAGGTTGTTGTTTTCATTGGATTATTTTTTTGACTATCTATTATGAATTGTATTATTTCTGCTTTTAAGATTTGTAGGCTTATTATCAATATTTTGATATCCACCTGCCTCAATACGGATTCAGGAATATATCAGCTTTATGATTTAAAAAATGTAGATAAACTAGTACTCCCACATTATTTATAAAAATTTGTAGGCTGGGTGGAGTTTGCAGAACTGAGCGTTTAATATCACTATTTAGAAATATTCCTTAATGGTAGGTTTTACAAGTTATGTTTACCTACATCCTTTTCAAATCATTCTTATAGGAATGATGATTTAGATAAATATTATGAAACAAGTCATTATTAGTCTTGCCTTACTTATCCTTGGTGGATGTTCTTCAAATTCGATCACATCTAATCCAATACTATCTACTGGAATAAAAAAGAGCAGTGAAACAGAACCTAATATCAAGGTGATTGCACTGAATAATATGACGACTTTAAAGTCTATTATTCCACAATTAGCACAATCTAAGGTGGTGCTTGTGGGGGAACATCATACGAATTATGGAGATCATTTAAATCAGTTAGCGATTATTAAAAGCTTATCTCCTTATTGGAAAAAAATGGCAATTGGGTTGGAATTTATTCAGTATCCTTATCAGCAAGCCTTAGATGATTATATTGCAGGGAAGATAACGCAAACACAGATGCTGCGCAAAACACAATGGTATCAGCGTTGGAAATATGATTTTCGCCTTTATCGCCCTTTATTTGAATATGCTAAAGCACAACATATTCCGCTTTTGGCTTTAAATACACCGCGTGAAATCACCAAACGCCTTAGTGAAGTAGGAATTAAAGGATTAACTAAAGCAGAGCGCGAGCAACTTCCAAGAAGGATGGACTTTTCCAATGCAAAGTATAAAAAAGCACTAGAGGCTGTTTATAGTCAACATGGCGGTAAAAGCCATAGTAAAAACTTTGAAGGTTTTTATCAGGCACAAATTGCATGGGATGAAACAATGGCAGATAAAACGGCACAGTTTATGCTTAAAAATCCAAAGACAAAGGTGGTGTTATTAGCAGGCAGTGGGCATATGAAAGAGCGTTATGGTATTCCTTCACGTTTGCAACGTAGAATAAAAAATAAACCCATTGTGGTACTCAATGGCATTTCTGATAATCCTAGTCCTACACAAGCGGATTATCTTTTGCTCTCTCCTGATATTAGTTTACCCAAAGCAGGAAAAATGGGAATTTTTATGAAAGATACCGCCAAAGGTGTATTCATCAGCAAAGTTATAAAAGCAAGCGCCAGTGCCAAAGCAGGTTTAAAGAAAGGGGATTTTATTAGTCGTCTCAATGGAAACAAGATCAATACGATTGAAGATATAAAAATCAATATGATCGATGCAAAACCCAAGGAAAAAGTGCTATTGTCAATACATCGTCCATCCCATCGGAAGATAATCTCTAAAACACTGGTTTTACAATAATATGCCCTGAAGGTACACCCCCCTAAACTTTTAAAATACTGATTAATACTATGCTAAAAACATTATTGTGCTTATGTCTACTAATAAGCCCCTCTCTACTTTTTGCTGATGAGATTGATTTATTTATTATGGGTGGACAGTCTAATATGCAAGGCTGGCGCAGTGATGCGGCGCAATATCCACAAAATGGGATTAGCTTGGATGCTGATATTCCTTTTTATTGGGAGGCGGTGGATTATGCTTCTTCTAAAGGGGAATGGGAAACAATGGGACCGCAAGCAGGACATTTTCCTAAAGGACATTTTGGCCCTGAAGTGACTTTTGCGCGGCAACTTAAACGTTCTCATCTTCATCCTGCTATTTTTAAATACAGCTTTGGTAGTAGTAATTTGCGCGATGTTTGGAAGTCTCCAGGAAAAGGAGGACTTTACGATAAAATGATTCAGCAACTACAACGCGCCATTGCTCTTCTTAAATCACAAGGGCATCAAGTCAATATTCGTGCTTTTATTTGGATTCAAGGCGAGAGCGATGCAGATACCGATAAACTCGCTACTGATTATTATTATAATCTGCGTCGATTATTGCATCATATTCGCTTCAATATTGTAAGAAACCCACATCTTCCCATTTTACTAGGCGTGGATGAACAGCATCCTCGTGTTGTGTTACGACCTATGGTTGTTGATGCACAGAAAAAATTAGCGGCAGAAGACCCTAATATTATTTTCACCTCAATGCGGGGCTTGGAAAAATCCGATGTCACCCATCTAACAGCAAAAGGTGTGATTGAGCATGGGAAACGTTTATACAATAGTTATATAAAGCTTACTTATCTCCCCCCTCAATTAGAAAATTTATGGAAAAAACCACCATTATAAATACAGAATTATAATTGAAATTCATTTATTTTCTTCTATCCTTTGACATGTACCATATAAAAACTATTCGAGTCAACTACCCCTCAGCTAAAGACAGAGGGGGTTTCTTGCCACCAATATTATAAAAATGGATCACTAATGTTTAGTAAATCGCCAGCTATTGTCAGTAGCGGCTTGTTTCTCATTGCTATTATTATTTTGCTACTGGATGCTAATACGCAATTATTTTTATGGATTAATAAAATAGGCATCGCCTTTGTCGATGAGACATGGATATTCTTAACACTTTTTGGCAATCAAATGGTTGCCTTGGTTTTATTATCCATTCTCTTTTGGCGGCATCTTGACCTATTACGTGCCGTTTTGATTGCCGTGCTTATCTCTTTTTTTATCACTTATGGCATAAAAGAATTCATAGGATTAGAACGTCCTTATGCCCTTTTAGACCCTGCTAGTTTTCATTTAATAGGTGAAAAATTAACAAATCCAGCCTTTCCTTCAGGACATACAACGACCGCCTTTGCCATTATGGGAAGTATTGGGTTTTATTTTAAAGATAATGCATTGCTCCTATTGATGCTATTTTTTGCAACTTTAGTTGGGGTCAGTCGCATTATGTTAGGCGTTCACTGGCCAATAGATGTGGTGGTAGGAGCGGCTTTAGGTTGGGTCTGTGCTTGGTTGGGGGTGTCTTTAATCGAAGCGCATTTTTTGCGCGATCATGATATTTGGAATTATGTTACTTATACAATTTATCTGTTAATAGCGAGCTATTTATTCTGGAAAGGTACTCAATATCCTGTGACCTATTGGATGATAAAAATCATTTCAGGTTTAGGGATATTGGTGCTACTCGGTGCTTTTATTTGGTTGTTTGGAGGCGGAAGGAAGGAGCCTATTCGAGTCACAGGCTGGTTGTCTTAATCTACACCTATCATGTAAACTACTTAGCCGAAATTGAATAAGTATCCCTAAAAATTGAAGGAGTTTCATCAGATGAAATATAAAATTTTATTGTTAGTCGCAACACTAGCACTCTCATTACAAGCATCCGCTTATACAATAACAACAGGTGGGAAATCAGGAGCTTATTTTAAAGTCGGTAATAATCTTGCGAAGCTA
>JALVEA010000071.1 GCA_027008665.1 Thiotrichaceae bacterium
GAAGGACTCAGATTCACGAGAATGTCGAAATTGTCATCAATTTAAGTCGATGAATCTTGAAAAGCAGGATGAGAGAAGTGCTAAACGTCATGACCCTCATGTATGGGAAGCGATAGATGGAAAAACCCCCTCCAAAACCTGTATTGATTGCCATAAAGGAATTGCGCATCACTTGCCAGAAGGCTGGGAAGATGCGGCAAAGAAAGCAGGATTGCAAGATTAGTCTTATAAATTTTCATATAAATAATTGCACCCCTTAATGCTTTCTTAAAAATGCCCTCCTTCTGTGAGGGTATTTTTATTTGTAACTCATTAATCGCTTATCACTATAGCGATTAAGGACTTTGGACTTGAGATACTCAACAGACCATATTTGTTAAAAACTTATTCAAAAATTCATATAGCTTTGCTTGGTGAAAATATGACAGTAAAAATGCAAACAAAACAGCTAAAAGATAGCTTCGGGCGACATATCGAATATGTTCGTTTATCAGTAACGGATAAATGCAATATGCGTTGTTTCTACTGTATGCCAGAAGGTTTTAAGGGGTTTGAAGCGCCTCAAGACTGGCTCACTTTTGATGAAATTGAGCGAGTTATTGGTGCTTTTGTTGAGTTAGGTGTAAGTCGAGTGCGTTTGACAGGAGGTGAACCTTTAGTTCGTAAAAATGTAAATAATTTAATTTCTCGTCTAGCGAGTTTGAATGGCTTAGATGATTTGTCAATGAGTACCAATGCGACTTTATTAACTAAATATGCACCGCACTTAAAAAAATCAGGTATTTCACGCATTAATGTTAGCTTAGATTCTTTACAAGAAGATCGTTTTGCTAAAATCACGGGTAATGGCAAGCTTCATGAGGTTTTAGCGGGTTTACAAGCGGCTAAAGATGCGAATCTAAATCCTATTAAAATCAATGTGGTAGCAATGAAGGGGATCAATGACGATGAATATATTGATATCGTCAAATATTGTATTGATATGGGGTTTACCTTGCGTTTTATTGAAACTATGCCAGTAGGAAGTACGGGACGAAACGCATCTGAGTATTATCAAGATTTAGCTGAAGTAAAAGAACAGTTGTGCAACAAGTTTGAATTAGTACCAAGTATTATGTCTGGTGGCGGTCCTGCGCGTTATTACAAGATTCAAGGCACAGATTTGAATATTGGTTTTATTACACCAATATCTCAACATTTCTGCGAAACCTGTAATCGTGTTCGACTCTCGGTTGATGGTGTTTTGTATCTATGTTTAGGTGATGAACATAAAGTTGAATTGCGACCTTTATTGCGTGCAGGAATTAGCGATGAAGATTTGCAACAAGAAATTGTAACAGCATTAGATATTAAACCTTTAAAACATGATTTTAATGAGAAACCTGAAAAGGTTATGCGTTTCATGTCGATGACAGGTGGCTAGCTAGACGGCCGTAAAGGTAAACTATATCGCTTGCCTCTGACGCTCTTTTGTCAGAGTCACAGAAATCTCCCATTCAAGCCCTTGTGTCTTCACAGCTTGTTTAGCTCAGAGGGGAATGAGATCATTCGATCTATAGTTTTTCAGATAAATAATTTCCTGATACAGAAGTGAAAGCTTCAGCTTTTTAATTATCAAGATGAAAATAGTCTGCGCCTTTATCAATTAAAGAGTAAGACATCAAATGGGTTATAAACCTTATCACCTAAATAATGATAGCCGTTATACCAATCTCTGAGCTCCTCCATATCAACCCCTTGTAAATATTGCTTAAAGGTGGTTTCTAAATCATGGTGGGTATTCAATTTTAAGCGTTTTTGATTATGCTTTAGAATGCTGATAATACTGCGATCCAGTACATCTCGTGGATTATCCCCTTGATGTACCCCTGCGCCAAAACTAATTTTTATAACAGGATAGGTGGTTTTTCAGTCCCATTAGTCATGGACTGCCAGTCCTTTGAATAGTGTTTGCTTCCCTTGGAAAATATCTTGTAAGGTATCAATAAACAGAGATTTTCCAAAGCGACCATGACACATGTGATAAGGACAAGGTGCGCCATCTTTAATGAGAATTATTTTCCCATCACTCTCAAATTTAGCCTTCTGGTAACCCAATTCCATTTTTTTTCAACAGCGTTGCTAGATAACGTTCATTGTAGCGGACAGCAAATTTTCTTTCAATCAGCAGATTAATCATGGCTGTATTCCAACCGCTACACTTAAAGCCATTTGCTTGTGACTCCTTCTTGATCATCTTGTAGACTTCTTTTTGTGCCTTATTATTCAGCTTGGCATGTCTACTGCGCCCTTTAAACCAGTGTTTTGTGAATAATGCCATTCGATCAACCATAAACGATTTGAGCCAGTTGATCAGACTTCGTACGGTAACACCCATTAAAATAGCGATCTCTTTCATTTCATGTTGTCGTTCTTCTATCAAAATAAGTGCCTACAACATACGGTAATGATGAAGATTCCCCCCCTTTATTGGCTTTAGTGAGTTCATCGCGGAGTTCTTCAAGTTGTTCTTCTTTAGATTAGTTAGTGTTATTAGTTGATGCTAACTTTTTAATTTAAAGAAGACTTTTTGTCATACTTTTTAAAAATTTAATACCTGAATATCTATATAAAACACAGTAAGAAATAATTCTTTTTTCCCCGTTGCAGTAGAATAAATTTATTGTTGATTAAATCTTCTTTAGTTAAGGTATAACCTAGCGGTATTTTTTCTTTATTAACGGCGATGGCATTTTGTTTTAATGCGCGTATGGCTTCACTGTTTGATTTCAAAAAACCTGTATCAGCGGCTAAGGCGGCGATTATATCATAACCATTGTCTAGGCGATTGATATTGATTTTTGCTTGTGCTACACCGCTAAATAGATCCAGAAAGGTTTGTTGGTCAAGTTGTTTAAGCGCTTCACGACTGGATTTTGCAAATAAAATTTGACTGGTTTGAATGGCTTTGTTCAGCTCTGTTTCTGAATGTACCATCTTTGTTATTTCACTGGCTAAACGCTTTTGTAATAGGCGTAAATGCGGAGCTTCTTTATGTTCGGCTATAAGTTGATTAATTTCTTCTTGATTAAGGAAAGTGAAGATTTTAATATATTTTTCACTGTCTTCATCGCTTGAGTTGAGCCAATATTGATAGAATTTATACGGTGAAGTACGTTTAGGGTCTAACCAAACATTGCCTCCTTCACTTTTGCCAAATTTAGAACCATCTGCTTTGGTAATCAAGGGGCAGGTAATCGCATAGGCTTTTCCTTGTGCCATGCGACGTACTAATTCAGTCCCTGTGGTGATATTTCCCCATTGGTCACTGCCTCCCATCTGTAAACGACAGTTTTTGTGTTTGTAGAGGTGAAAAAAATCATAACCTTGCACTAATTGATAGCTAAACTCAGTAAAACTCATGCCTTCAGAACCGCCTGCGGAAGCATCTGCGCTAATGCGATTTTTTACTGAATCTTTTGCCATCATATAATTGACGCTAATATGTTTACCAACATCCCGAATAAAATCTAAAAAGGAGAAATCTTTCATCCAATCATAATTATTGACTAAGATTGCGGCGTTTTCTGTTTTGCTATCAAAGCTTAGAAAATGCGATAACTGCTTTTGAATCGCGGCCTCATTATGACGTAATGTCGCTTCATCGAGTAAATTACGCTCTACCGATTTTCCTGAAGGATCACCAATCATACCCGTTGCACCACCGATTAAGGCAATCGGTTTATGCCCACAGCGTTGAAAATGTGCTAATAACATAATGGGGACGAGATTACCGATATGCAAAGAATCAGCAGTTGGATCAAAACCCACATAAGCAGTACGCATTCCCTCGACTAAATACTCATCTGCACCTGGCATAACATCGTGAATCATCCCTCGCCAGCTTAATTCTTGGATAAAATTGCTTATCATTGTAGTTTAGTGTCCTTTAGCACGACGGGGTTTATTACCCCATCGCAATGTTTCTAATCGCAAAATGCTTAAATCTTTATGCAAAATCAAAACGGCGTGAACAGGTTTACATAACCCATCTAGCCGTTTTGGCGAAGCTATTATATAGAGAATTATTTAGGATTCTATCCTTTTCCTTTTTAGAGCACCTAAACACAATGCTATCTCTAAAAACCACTGATCAGTCTAATAAATACCAGTAATGAGTTTAGGATTAGCTTAGCCCTCAAATTATTTGTTATAAGCATCAAAAGCAAATAAGGGTTCAGCTATGGTTAAGCTTTCATTTCGGCAGTTTAGAATACTTTTTCTCTTATCCATTTTGATCTATGTAATTGCAGATCAGGCTATTGCAAAGCATCAATCTAAATCTTGGCGTAATACGCTTCATGTTGTGATTTATCCTATTAATGGAGATGGGAGTAAAAAGAGCCAAAAAACAATTAATGCACTGACAGAAGCACGGTTTTTAGCGATACAGCAGTTTATTAAGCAACAGTCTCAGCATTATGGTGTGTCTATTAAGCAAGCGATTGAAATTAAACTAGCGCCACAAATGAATAAACCACCTCCAATACCTAAACTAGATGCAGGTATTGCAAGCGCAATATTGTGGAGTTTAAAAATGCGTTGGTGGGCATGGTATGAAAATAGCTATTCTGGGGCTAAAGATATTCGTTTATTTATTGAATATTACGCAACGGAAACGGAAGAGTCTCAAATATCCGTTGGCTTAGAAAAGGGCAGAATGGCATTGATAAAAAACTCTGCCAATGAGCAATTAATGCAAAGGAATAATGTCATT
>JALVEA010000072.1 GCA_027008665.1 Thiotrichaceae bacterium
ATGGATAGAGCTACTCACAGGTAGCTTATTAGTCACCCGTAGCGTAACCGTTTCACCTTCTTTCCAGCGCAAAATAGGACCGGGAAGACCGCCATTAATTGCCGTTGCAACACGGGTTTTACCTGTAAAATTAACCCGTTGTTCACTAATGGTTAAATCAAATTGTGTACCGTGTAATTCATTTTTCTTATTAAATTTTTTCCCGCGATCAATGCGATTAGCTGGAGTGCTAGGGATTGAGCTACAGCCTGTTATCCCTAAACTAGCCACTGCACCACCAACAGCAAGCCCTGTAACAAAACGACGGCGCAATGGATTAATAGGAGGATTTTTGTCTGTTATTTTTTTCATGGTTTATAAGCCCCTTGAAAATTAAAAAAACCAATACACAGCACAGATGTTTACAAAAAAATATGTGCATTGGTAAAACTTAGGATAGATTTATTGAGTAGGAGGCTTAAACCAGAGGGGGGCGTAACTCAGGAGAGATTGAGCGACTATAAAAATAGAAAAAATAATTTTCAGGATGATTATCCCCAATCATAAAAGGAATAGAAAAGGAAAAATTGACAATATGTATAGCAGAAACGGTGCAAGAGACAGCGCATTTCGCTTTGCAAAGATCACTTGAAAAATCATCCATACTGCAAATATCATGGGATGACATGTTCAGACAATGTGAATTGGTAGCATATTCACTATGGACGTTAGATACTGATATTGAATGCTCACTTGTTTGGCTCATTATATGAGTTGCACTAGCAGACATCATCGCCGCACCCACAGGGGAAAGCAATGTATTAAGTGCAAAAAGAAGAAGAAACAAACGTATCATGATAGTGTATTGAATATTAGTAAATGACGTTATCTTAGCACAAAAAAATTCAAATAAACGAGTTATTAAGAAATTTCCTAAAGCGCTTAGTTTCTAGCGCAACGGGCTATATTGCCCCGTTACAATGTTTATAATAACAAGATTAAAATGGTGTGGACGGGTTTACAAAACCCGTCCAGCAAATATTAACAAATAAACGCTGTCGCATTTAATACAGGGAATAAATTCCCCATCCTGCGTTCCTGAATAAATTCTAAGAATGAGTGAAAAGCACTGTGTTATTATCCGTGCTTTCTAACTTGGAAGCGACACTCACCGCATTTTTATGCAAACTCATCAATCACAAACGTTGACATCTCAACATATTGAGCAGATTTTACCTTATTTTAAGCAATACGGCGATTCCTGTATGTCTTATTCAGGGCTTCAGAGGGGGATGCAATATTTTTTTGTCGAAGAAGTCGGTTATATTAGTTATTTATGTTATCGACATTTTCTTTTTGCGCCTAAAGGAAGAGTGATTGTGTTGGCTAATCCTGTTTGTGCTAAAGAAAACTGTGCTTATTTATTGCAACAGTTTCTTAAAGTGCATCCTAAGGCAATGTTTATTCAAATATCACGAGAGATTGCAGTTATTCTTGATCAATTCGGCTATCAAATTAATCAATTTGGTATTGAAACAGAAATGGCGATTCAAGAGTATGATCTTAAAGGAAAAACCAAAAGTAGTTTAAGGCAATGGCGTAATAAATGTCGGCGTGAGCAGGTGGAAGTTGAAGAAATTGATCTTCGTCAATGCAATCAAATCGAAGAAATAAAACTATTGTCCGAAACTTGGCTTAAAAATAAAGGAGGGCGACAATTGTTTTTTTTGAATCGTCCTTTTCTTTATCAAGACGAGAGGGATACACGTTGTTTTATTGCGAGACAACAGGATAAACTGGTTGGGATTACTGTTTTTGATCCACTTTACAGAGAGGGTGAAGTGTATGGTTATTATCATAATATCGATCAAATTACTGCATCTGCGCCACACGGTGTAAGCCCTTATCTTATTTTGGAAGCGATGGATGTTTTTCGTCGGGAAAAGGTAAAAATACTATCACTGGGTATGTCCCCTTTGTATCAGTTAGGTGCTGAGTTTAACTACAATAAACTTTCACGAAAAATATTACGTTTTTCGTATAAAAATATGAATTTTCTTTACCCCTTTAAAGGAAATATTGGCCATAAAAAGAAATTTTCTGGAGAGCAAAAACGCGTTTATTTTTGTAGCACTCAAGGCAATAATTTATGGGAATTTTTTATATTGATGAAAGCCATTGGGATTTACTAGAGAAGTTACCAGAATGAATCACTTTAAACCTCCTTATCCTGCTCGTCCTAAAAAACAATTTAATCCAATAAAAGCACTTTTCTACGCACATAAAAATCTACTTTCAATCTGGCCAGAATTTGCGTTTAAAAAAGATTTTATGCATTTTAAAGTATTGAAACAGAATATTTTTATCGCTAATTCACCTGAAACGGTGCGTAAAGTGATGATTGAAAATGGCATGAATTATTTGGATAAAACCACACAGCAGGTCAAAGCCTTAGAGCCATTGCTTGGAAATGGTTTATTTGTTAGTACAGGGGCGACATGGAGAAAACACCGTCGTTTATTATCAGGTTCTTTTGATGATAAACATATCAAAATGTATAGCAAAGTAATGATTTCTGCGATTAAAGATCTAGAAATCAAATGGGATAAGCTGGAGTCAGGTACAAAAGTATCAATGCAACCTGAAATGGCGCAGCTCGGTGCGGATATTATTGCGCGTGCTTTATTTGGTGAAAAACTAGGTTCTGAAAGTGCGGCAAAAGTTGTTGCGGCTTTTGCTGATTATCAAACTGTTGTACGGCAAATGGATATTCCTAAATTGATTGGAATGCGCTGGTTTCCGAATTTAAACGGTAAATTTGGTATTGGTAAAAATTCAGCCCAAGTGATTCATGCAGTGGTGGATGAAATTATGGAAAAAGCCACTTATAAAGAAAATAAAGAGACACTGGTGGCGCAATTTATTCGTGCTAGTGAAACGCTGGATGAAAATGAGTCCATGACTCGCTTGGAGATTCGCAATGAAATCATTGTATTGTTTATGGCAGGGCATGAAACAACCGCTAATGTGCTTTCGTGGGTTTGGTATTTATTATCACAAGCCCCTGAGGTTGAGAAGAAATTACATCAAGAGCTTGCGCGTGAACTAGGCGGAAAAACGCCTACTTATGAAGATATAGAAAAGTTGCCTTATACCCGTGCTATTCTTGATGAAACCATGCGCCTTTATCCACCTGTCCCTGTGCTCGCTCGCCAAGCTAGTGAAGATGATACGATTAATGGGCAGCATATACCTGCACAATCTAATATGTTAATTGTACCGTGGTTATTACAACGCCATAAAAAATATTGGGATAAGCCTGATTATTTTATTCCTGAACGCTTTATGCCAGAGGCTAAAAGGCCTGTAAAATTCACTTATATTCCATTTAGTGCAGGTCCGCGTGTTTGCCCTGGTAAGACCTTTGGCATTAAAGAGTCCGTTCTTGTTTTTGCTATTTTAGCGCAACGTTTTAGAGTTGAAACAACCGATGGCTATGCAGGTGGAATGGATTGCCGTCTAACGCTTCGCCCTAGTGATAATTTACCAATGAAATTAATTAAGCGTTTTTCATAATCCGTGCTTTATCTCGGTTCCAATCTCGCTCTTTAGATGAGGCGCGTTTATCGTGAAGTTTTTTACCTTTACCAACACCAATTTCAATCTTCACATGCTTGTTTTTCCAGTATAGACTCAGCGGTATAATGGCATTTCCTTTGCGATCAACAGATGCTTGAAGGCGTATGATTTCATAATCATGCAGTAATAATTTGCGTTGGCGTGTGGGATTGGGGTTAATATGCGTTGAGGCAGAGAGTAAAGGGGAGATATGTGAACCTATCAGCCACGCTTCACCTTGATGGAAATTAATATAACTGTCTTTTAATTGAACCCGACCTTCACGTAGACTTTTAACTTCCCAGCCTTGCAGTACTAGTCCAGCTTCATGTGTATTTTCAATAAAATATTCATGACGTGCGACTTTATTGGTAGCAATTGTTTTACCACCGTGTCCTTTTTTCTTTCGTTTCTTAGCCATAGCTGTATTATAACCCTCGTTGTTATTTCTCTTATCCTCTAAAGGAATTAGTTATTTTATGTCCAATATTAATCGTAGCGCCTTAGTTCCCTATAGTTGTGAACAAATGTACCAATTAGTTGACGATATTGCCTCTTATAAAGATTTTTTGCCGTGGTGCGGTGCATCCGTAGAGAACAAACGTGAACACTCTATGGTTGAGGCAACGGTAACTATTACTAAAGGCAGTATTAATAAGGCATTTTCTACGCGGAACAGTTTACAGGAAAACGAGCAGATTGAAATGCAATTGCTAGATGGTCCTTTTAAAAAACTACATGGCTTTTGGCGCTTTGAACCCCTGCGTGAAAATGCGAGTAAAATTTCATTAGAGTTAGAATTTGAATTTTCAAATCGTTTAGTGGGTTTAGCGATTGGCCCTATTTTTAATCAAATAGCAAATACAATGGTGGATGCTTTTGTAGAGCGAGCAAAGTCAAAATATAAATAGGAAGACTTAGAACATGATGACAGTAGAGGTGGTTTATGCTTTGCCTAAAGAGCAGACATTGCTTTCATTTAAGGCTGAAGAAGGGATTCGTGTTAAAGATGCCATTATTCAATCTGGCATATTAGAGCAATACCCTGAGCTGGATATTGAGAAGATGGATGTTGGTATTTTTGGTAAGCGAACCGCAATGAAAACGCTGTTAAGAGATAAAGATCGGGTTGAGATTTATC
>JALVEA010000073.1 GCA_027008665.1 Thiotrichaceae bacterium
AGCAAATTGCGAAATCATCTTTATTGACCAACAATATTGCCAATGCCACTACCAAAGCAACCGAAAAAGCTTATCAATCGGTATCTAAAACAGTAGATAGCATGGTAGAGATTCGTGACACCGTTCAAGAAACAGGCAAACGCATTAAACGCCTTGGTGAACGCTCACAAGAAATCACCCATATCATTGATTTGATCAACACCATTACTGAACGCACCACTGTACTGGCATTAAATGCTAGTATGCAGGCATTATCAGCAGGTGAAGCGGGTAAAGGTTTCTCAGTTATTGCGGAGGAAATCCAACGACTCGCTGAAAGTTCTCGTGAATCAACCGATCAAATCGCACACTTAATTAAAAATATCCAGCAAGAAACAAGAACTACTATGTCCACGATGGATAACACCATTGAACAGGTTGTGATCGGCTCTTCGCTGGCAGAAGAAGCATCAGAGCAAATGCAGTTGACTCTTAACTCAACTAATAAACTCACTCATTCGGTTGAATCCATTGCCCTAGCCTCAAAAGAACAGGTCGCTATTAGTAATAAATTGCATCTTCGTACCGCTGAAATCATTAAAGCGACAGAATCAACCGGCGAGGAAATGGTATCATTAAGTCGTTTAACAAAAGATATGGTGAAAAATACTCAAGCACTAGTACAGTCGGTGAATGTGTTTAAATTAGAGAAAAACACAACACCTAAGCGGATGCCAAAAACAGAAAATAATACTCCCAAAACTAGACAACTTGTCAATAATAGCTAACTAGTAATAGCAAGGGATAATGGTTATGAGTTTAGATTCTGAAACAAAAAAAGCACTCGCTGAAGAACTAGAAGATATTGCAATGGAGTTGGCAAATATAAGCCAATTTTCAATAGGCGCACCTGCCTCTGATAAAGAGCAAGAGGAGGCTAAACGGTGCATTCAATCTATTCAAACTGAAATAGAGCGACTTAATGATCTTTCTGAGCTTTATGAATATGAAGCGCTAACACCTATTAGCACTTGGGTGTATAAAAACACCCTTGCTTTAGAAGTTAGTCCTGAACAATTAACGCAAAAAAATAAAACAGGGCTATTTTATCTATGGATAGAGCTATTAGCAGCCTTACTGCAAAATTATGACGATCAATTATCCATTGAATTAGAAACTGCTCTGCTAGATAGTCATTGGAATAATCCTGTTAATAAACAACAATTACAACAATTATTAGACTCATTGCTAATAACTCCTTCAATTGTTTTAAATGAAGAACCTCATAAGGAAAATTATTCTCCTGTTATAGAGGATAATTCTGCTGAACAACTGATTATCGAACCTACAACAAAAGCATCTATTACACCAATAATTGAGCAAAAATCAAGCTATCGATTAGCTCCCGATGATGATGTGCATCCCGAACTTTTAGAAGCTTTCTTACTTGAAACGCCTGATCAAGTAAGCGAAGTTGCATCGCTGATTAGAACCATCAGTGAAGGAAAAAGCAATCAAGAAACTCATCAATTAGCTGCCCGTATTGCCCATACGATTAAAGGCTCTAGTGCCGTTGTAGGTCTTGAGGCTGTCGCAAGTTTTGCACATAAATTAGAAGATATACTTGAGTATTCTGTTAATCAGACATTGCCTCCAGAAGTTGCTGATTTATTAATTGAGTCATCAGATTGCCTAGAAGCCATGTTTGATAGTTTATTAACGCAAAGCCAGCCACCTCAACAATACCCACAATTACTGCAACAACTCACACAGTGGGATAAAAAATTTTCCTCTGGCTTTATTTACACCCCACCTATAAACAGTGATTCTGACAAACATCCTGAAAAAACAGATAAGCCCACCTCTAACGAAAGTAAAACTTCTAAAAAAGAAGAAAATGGTAACTATGCTTTAGGATGGAGTGAAGATGTACATCCAGAATTATTAGAGGCTTATCTAGGCGAAACACCTGAACACGTTATCGAAATAGCACAACTATTACGCAAAATAACCCAACAGGAGCATTATGAAAAACATCATGATCCTATCAGCAATACGCTTAGCAAATCCTGTCAAAAAGCCTCTCTATTAGCACATACGATTAAAGGCACTAGTGCCACCGTCGGTATTAATGCTGTGGCGAATTTTGGTAAGCCATTAGAAGAAATTTTAGACTATGCAGTCAAGCATTCATTGCCTCCGAGACTGTCTGAACTCCTGACGGAATCTGCTGATTTATTAGAAAGTCTCTATGATTCCTTGCTTTCAGAAAGCGCTCCACCCATAGAATATCCTAATTTGTATGAGAAACTCTCGCATTGGCAACACTATTTATCAAACGAGCCTTCAGAGAAAGTATTAGTTGAAACAGAAAAGCCTGAAAAAGATCAATCTGAAAAAAATGAGTCTAAACAAGATAAGTCCAAACAAGATAAGTCTGAAAAAGATCAACCTCAAACAACGCCAGTTGCTGATGAAAAACAAATAGAAACCAAAACCGATAACAAAAGTGCGTTCAAGCTTAATTTTCAGCCTTTAGAAGAAATACTGATAGCAGCATCCCCTGTTGACAATAACACAGCTAGTCCTGCCTTCACTACGCCAGTCACACAACGCACCAATCTCAATGAAGCCACGTTGCGCGTACCTATTTCAGTCATTGATAAACTATTAAGCTTTTCCAGTCAATTAATGACTAATAACACGCAAATGGCAGATCAAATTACATTGCTTTTACGTGAAAGACAGGCGATTGACGAACGTAATGAGCGTGTTCGGAATATGTTGGACGAACTAGAATGGGCTGTTAATCAACAAACTGCCACTCTCTCTCATCCAAGCATTACAAAACAAACAGAATCAGATCATTTAAAATCTGCTGAAATAATCGCTATGGATGCTCTAGAAATGGATAGCTATAACGAATTACACAGCATTACAGGCCTACTCTCTGAAACGGTTGAAGATGACCATAAAATGTCACTATCACTGACGCAACAATTAAATGCATTAAAAGTACAGTCACATTCACAGAAACAAATTAATAATCAACTCAATAGCACTGTATTACAAATGCGTATGGAATCAGCAAAGATTCTTAGCCCACGACTACAGCGTATTGTGCGTGAAACCTGTCGTCAAACCAATAAACAAGCTGAGTTAGAAATCATTGGAGATGAAGTAGCACTTGATACCGATGTCATTAAAGGTTTGATTGACCCTTTATTGCATTTACTTCGTAATGCCGTCGATCATGGAATAGAATCTTCTAAAATTCGTCAACAAAAAAACAAAGATAAAATCGGAAAAATTCAATTAAACTTTTCTCAACAAAACGACCAAGTTGTCCTCACACTAAAAGACGACGGCGCAGGCATTGATGCAGACAAAGTTTATCAAACAGCCATTAAAAAGGGCTTAATTACAGCAGAGACTAAACTCTCTCGAAATGAAAAATTACGCTTAATTTTACGCCCTGGTTTTTCAACACGCGACGAAATAACAGAAACATCAGGACGTGGTGTCGGCATGGATGTAGTTAATTCTGCGATCAAAAATCTGTCAGGCAATATTTCCATCCGTAGCGAAAAAGGCAAGGGTAGCGAAATACAAATACAAGTTCCACTCACTCTTTCTGCTGCTAATATTTTACTGGTGGATGTTTTAGGTCATACATTAGCTATTCCTAATACATTCATTCAACAAATTCATTATTTAAGCCCCAACAGTGTTAAGCAAAAAGAAGGTCAATTATTTATCGACTATCAGCAACAAGCGATTCCTTTATTGGCATTATCGCCCTTTTTGTCTTGGCCTAGTTCAAAATTTATTAGCGATAAAAGTCAATCAGTCCTTATTGTCGAACATCGAAACCAATCTTACGCCTTATACGTTGATCAAATATTAAAACCTTTAAATATCACCATTAAAACCCTAAAACCTTGGATGACAAACGTAATAGGAGTCAATGGTGTTTGTTTGCTACCCAATGGTGTGGTTGCTCCCGCTCTCAATTTGCTTGAATTATTAAGATCAGCAACCGGCAGCGCTTTAAAGCAACGACCTAATATCGGTGATTCATATAGTATCAATATTAATCAAGATAAAATCCTCGTGGTCGATGACTCTTTGAGTAATCGTACCGCTTTACGACTGATGTTAGAAGCATTAGGGCATCAAGTCTGTACTGCGGTTGATGGTGCAGACGCATTACAACAAATTGAACAATCACCTTTCAAGCTCATTGTTACCGACTTAGAAATGCCAAAGATGAATGGTCTAGAAATGGTGGAATCCCTACGTAGTTGGTCGGGAACAAGGAAATTACCGATTATTATGATTACCTCTCGAAGCACTGAAAAACATCGAAAACTAGCCTCCCAAGCTGGTGTAGATGAATATTTAACCAAACCTGTTGATAAGAGTACATTACAATCAACAGTCGATAAGTATATAACTTATAAGTCATTAGATAAGGTTGAACTATAATGAATACGATTAAAAGTATAGGACTCTGTTTTTTTGGATTATCCGCTAAAGACCTAGCCGTCTTTGAACGAGTCATTGAGTTTTTTGCAAAAAAAGATAAAGCGTTCCACCAGTGTTCTGCTAAAACAGCAGATCTCTTTATTGTTAATAATGAACCAACAGCTATAAAATCTGCACAAGAACAACAACAATCACAAATTATCATTACAGTGAGTAATCAGGATGACGGCTTTACTGGCATTTATGATATTAAACGCCCCTTA
>JALVEA010000074.1 GCA_027008665.1 Thiotrichaceae bacterium
TGCTGTCATAATACGTGTTGATGTTCTAAGGTTAGACGAGACATTACTACCATAGGCATAGGCATTTCTCTCTCCCCAGTCACAGGCACGAGGAGAACAAGCACCGTAGGCATGAACTTTTTGTTGCGCTCCGCGATTTAAAATAATGACTTTTTTAATCCCTCTTGTATTGCTATTAGTATTTACCCATGTGCCGAGAAAATTAGTTATCTGTCCTGCTGGAGCAATAGGTGGAGTGTGACTTTGTGCAGTGCTAAATAATGATAATGTGATATAAAACAATGCTATTTTTAAAAACAATATATGATGTTTATGTTTCATAATTTCCTCTCTCATTAATTTTATTCGTTATTAGTAGATATAAAATACTCAAAGGCGTTAGCCTCTTTATGGATATTCCATGATAAATAACAAGGAAATATTGACCGTTTGTTTAGGGAAAAACTGTGATATAAGTCACATTTATAGGAATATTTTTTAGTTGGTTTATATTCTTGAATTAACAATCCGCATTATTTTTTGTTGTTGGTAGTAATTGTTCTCGAATGCCTTTTTCAATGGTGTCTGCAATTTCGGGATGATCTTTTAGAAAATGACGTACATTTTCTTTACCCTGTCCAATTTTGGTATCGTTATAACTGTACCATGCACCAGCTTTATGAATAAACTTGAGTTGTACGCCTAAGTCAATAATTTCACCGTGATGTGAGATACCTTCGCCATAGACGATGTCGAATTCGGCTTGTTTGAAGGGAGGGGCCATTTTGTTTTTAACTACTTTGACCCGGGTTGCATTGCCGATAATCTCATCGCCTTTTTTAATTGCACCAATACGACGAATATCAAGGCGTACAGAGGAGTAGAATTTAAGTGCATTACCGCCTGTTGTGGTTTCGGGGCTGCCAAACATCACGCCAATTTTCATCCTAATTTGATTGATAAAAATGACCATTGTGTTGGTGCGTTTAATATTAGCGGTTAATTTGCGTAGTGCTTGAGACATTAAGCGTGCATGAAGTCCCATATGAGAGTCACCCATGCCGCCTTCTATTTCTGTTTTGGGTGTTAATGCGGCTACAGAATCAATCACAACCATATCAATTGCGCCTGAACGTACTAGCATATCGGTGATTTCTAATGCTTGTTCACCTGTATCTGGTTGTGATAGCAGTAAATCATCAATAGTCACTCCTAGTTTTTCAGCGTAGCTTGGGTCTAGTGCATGTTCAGCATCAATAAATGCCGCAGTTCCTCCTGCTTTTTGGCATTGTGCAATAATATGTAAGGTCATGGTGGTTTTACCTGAGGATTCTGGACCGTAAATTTCAATCACACGCCCTCTTGGTAAGCCACCAATACCTAATGCGATATCTAAATTAAGCGAGCCTGTTGAGATAATATCAATATCTTTGACTGCTGTATCACCCATTCGCATAATCGCACCTTTACCAAATTGGCGTTCGATTTGCCCTAAGGCGGTTGCTAATGCTTTTTTTCTATTTTCATCCACGCGATATCACCTAATAATAAAAAGGTATGTACTAATAGCAAGATCTTATATGGACTAAGTATTAGGCAAAAGAATTCTAAGACAGAACGTCTAGAAATAGGATTGTATTGACAAAAGACAGATTATAAGTTTTTTACAAAAACTTTAATGAGTGAATATCTTTATACTCATCAGGTCGATGAGTATAAAGTATCTCAAATCAGGATTAATATTGATTTAAGGTAGGTGAGGGTTATAAATTAATTTGTTTAATCACACCTTCTAAGGAATGGATAACTGCTTGACGGCGTATTGAATCACGATCTCCTTCATAATACATGGTTTCAGCAACAGGTACATCACCACGAATCATCCAAGCAAAACAGACAGTTCCAACAGGCTTGTTTTCAGTGCCTCCTGTAGGACCTGCAATACCACTAACAGCCAATGACATGCTGGCAGTGGATAGTTCTAATGCGCCTTTTGCCATTTCTTTAACAATTTCTCGGCTTACAGCGCCATGCAGTAGTAATGTCTCTTCTCTTACTCCTAACATCTCATTTTTCGATTGATTGCTATAGGTGACGAAGCCTCGGTCAAAATAGATAGAGCTACCGGGCACATCAGTGAGTACCTTTGCAACCCATCCACCAGTACAAGATTCAGCAGTCGCTAAATCCATTTCAACACTGCTTAACACTTCTGCAACAGTCTTCACTAATTCACATAGTTCTTCATCTTTTTTATGCATGGTGGCCTATTCTATTAATTTCAGTTAAATGTCTTTAAATAATAACACCTATAGAGACAAAAGGTTCAATAAATTGGGATAGAAAATACCTATGAGTGCTAATTAATTAGCCCGTTTGGCTTTAATATACTTCATCTGATCCTAAATGCCTTGTTTTCCCTTTGGGAGAAAGGATAGTTCACAATTATATTTTTGCAATGAATATTGTACTTGGGGGAGCTTTTATAATTCTTATTTTTTGCTACGTTCGATTCATTGTAAAATAATTATTGAAGCATGATAATACATAGTTTCTTAATAAACTAGTATAATAAATAAACAAATAAAGGAAATTTATGAATCCAGTAGAAATTGGTCAAGAAGTTTCTAATTTTTCAGCAAAAGCAACTTCTGACAGTATTTTCAATCTTGCTGACTATAAAGGTAAATCTCATTTGGTCATCTATTTTTACCCCAAAGACAGTACACCTGGATGTACCACTGAGGGGAAAAATTTTCGTGACTTATATGCAGAATTTCAAGCGTTAGATACTGAAATAGTCGGTGTGTCTCGTGACTCCATAAAACGTCATGAAAATTTTAAGAAAAAACACGCATTTCCATTTGAATTAATTACAGATGAAAGTGGTGATATCTGTCAATTATTTGGTGTTTGGCAGTTAAAGAAGCTATTCGGTAAAGAATACAAGGGGATCGTCCGCAGTACCTTTTTAATTGATAAACAAGGGATATTACGAAATCAATGGTTAAATGTACGTGTAAAAGGTCATGCAGATGAGGTTTTACAGGCAGTAAAAGCATTGTAATTTATTATTTTAGGGGAACATTTAATGATAGTACAAGTAATAGGACAAACTGAGATACGTCTTTCACGTTTTGATCTTGATGATCTTGAGATTGTTTTGGAAAATAAAATGATGCGTTTAAGCGCATTAGCGATGTTTGTAACCTCCTTGGGACGTTGCACTTTTGCGGTTTTAGATCATTATGCTTTGCGTATGGATGTGGAAATTGAAAATATTGTCACTAAAATGACATGGGAATTTTCTAGTAACCCTACTCGTTTCAAGGTAATTAATATGGATATTTACTGGCCTGAGTTGCCTGAGAAACGTTTAAAATCAGTACAACGTGCATCGCATAAATGCACGATTCATACTACCATCAGTGATTGCGTAGAGATTAATACGCGTGTATTTAATCATGCTGAGAAATAATGCAAGAGAGTGATAAGGCATTATATGCAGGGGTGGATTTTGGTACTTCGGGTTGTCGGCTAGTATTAATTAATGCACAAAAAATGCAGGTGTATAGCCAGCAAGTACATTATTCTTATCCTGATAAGCAATCTCCTTCACTTTGGTGGAGAGCATTGTCAGAGCTATTAAACTCCTGTCCACTTGCCTTAAAAAAAAGATTAAACAGTATTGCGGTTGATGGGACTTCGGGAACATTGCTATTGACTGATCAGCAGGGTGAGCCTAGTTCTATTACCTTAATGTATAATGATGCCCGTGCTATAACAGAAGCGCGTCAAATTGCAGAAATAGCCCCAGCAGAAAGTGGGGCGCAAGGTGCAAGTAGTAGCTTAGCGCGTTTAATGTGGTTATTAAAAAATTATTCCAATACTTCGCATAGCCATGTACTACATCAAGCCGATTGGATTATGGGTAAATTATCGGGGCGCTTTGGGATCAGTGATGAAAACAACAGTCTAAAGTTAGGCTATGATGCTATCAAAAAACAATGGCCTGATTGGTTTGAGCAACTTTCTATTCCACAGGCTTTATTGCCTAAGGTTTATCAGCCTGCAACTCGCATAGCAACCATTGATCCTTATATCGCTAAATTATTTGATATGCCGTTAAATCTTGCCATAGTAACGGGAACAACGGATAGCATTGCAGCGTTTATTGCCACAGGAGCGAATAAAATAGGCGAAGCGGTAAGCTCTTTAGGAAGCACTTTGGCGATTAAATTTATTTCAGATATGCCAATTTTTGCTCCAAGATATGGGGTTTATAGTCATCATTTAGGCAATTATTGGCTAGTCGGTGGGGCATCGAATAGTGGCGGTGCGGTGTTATTAAAATATTTTACAGCACAGCAACTTGATGCAATGACTCCTTTTTTAAATCCTGAACAATCAACAAAATTGGATTATTATCCTTTACTTAAAACAGGTGAGCGTTTTCCTTTTGCTGATCCTAAAAAAAGTGCAATTTTAGAGCCTCGACCTGATAATGATATTGTTTATTTTCAGGCAATGCTAGAAGGAATTGCTAGCATTGAAGCGCAAGCTTATCAGCGTTTATCTAAATTAGGAGCGCCTAAATTAACCACTGTTTATAGTGTCGGTGGCGGTAGTCAAAACAAAGCATGGACACAAATACGCAAGAAAAAACTCAAAGTTAGCTTGCTGACAGCAAAACATGCGCAAGCAAGTTATGGCTCAGCTTTACTTGCCCTAAAGGGATATAAAA
>JALVEA010000075.1 GCA_027008665.1 Thiotrichaceae bacterium
TCAATTGTGGAATATGCTTATTTTTTTGTCGAAATGGTGACAAGATTTTAGCATTATGTCATTCGTTCTATCTAAAGAATATGAGATTGCCAATCAAGTTTTCATACTCAAAAAATTGCCCTTCACTCCTTTTGAAACCTGTCTAGATCTGTCCCCTCAGCGATATAGAGAACTAATATCTTAGTTAGTATTTGCTTATAAACTTATGAAAAAAGCTTAGTAATTAATCAAATTAACGAGGTAAATGACACTAATAATATTTATTATTTGGCTAATAAATAGCATTGCTTATCTTTTTTGTCAGATATTTGGTATTGTTTTCAAGGCAAAGCGTGACATTTCATGAAATTGTTGTGCATACTCATCTTTTTTAGTGTGAAAATACCACAATAAAGACTACTAAATAGCGCTTATACTCACTTTCTCAAGAACAGAGAGAGTAAATATTATGTCAGTATTAGGCTTTGTAGAAGCCAGACACTTGGTATTAAGAACGGGGATTGGTGCTAAGTGGAATGAGGTTAACCATGTTAGTCGGCTTAGCTTACAGCAAGCAATCAATGAGCTACTCAAACAAAACAATCAACGCACTCCTGCTGTCCCAAGATTTAGTTCTTGGAAAAAAATGGATGCATTATACCGTAATAAATCGCGCAAAATGATGGTGCGGCGGATTGCAAAGTCGGAAGGAAAGGCATTGCAATCTTGGTGGATTAAGCATTTATTAACCACTAGAACACCTTTTTTAGAGCGTATGACTTTATTTTGGCATAACCACTTCCCGTCTTCTATCCTTAAGACGAATCAAGCCAGCTTTCTTCATCGGCAGAATTTATTATTTCGCCGACATGCTTTAGGAAACTATGCCACTTTGTTACGTGCAGTTGCTAAAGACCCCGCCATGTTGTTGTATCTAGATGGTCAGAATAATACCAAAGAGAAGCCTAATGAAAATTTTGCGCGTGAGGTATTGGAATTATTTACACTGGGAAGAGGTCATTATAAGCCTGTCGATATTGTCGAGGCGGCTAAAGCCTTCACAGGCTGGACAGTGAATAAACAAGGAAAGTTTATTAATAATACCGCGCAACATGATAATAGTATCAAGACCTTTATGGGGCATAGAGGTAATCTTAATGGTGATCATATTATTAATATTTTGCTGAAACATCCTCGTACTGCAGAGGTGGTAGCAGAAAAAATGTGGAAAGAATTTATTAGTGATTCAAGGCCAAATCCTTATACAGTTAAAAAGTGGGGAAAGCTCTTTCGTCACTCAAATTATAATATTCCAACCTTATTGAAAGCGGTACTAACCAGTAAAGAGTTTTGGGACAAAAGAAACCGTGGCGCATTGACTAAATCGCCGATTCAATTAGCCATTGGTACATTGCGTACTTTGCCTTATAAATTACCTCGTCATGGTATAGAGCATCGTTTGAATATATTAGGTCAGGGGGTTTTTGAGCATCCTAGTGTCAAAGGATGGTCAGGAGGGCACGATTGGATTAGCACGCAATCTCTTTTATTGCGCACAGCACTTTTGAATGATTTTACGGGCGCACCACTTCGTCCTCGTGGAAAAGTTGCAAGTCAATTGCCTAATGCGTCAGGGGAACGATTACAGCAATGGTTGCTATCAGTTAAACCATTGAAAAAAATCGATTTAACGCGGGATAAGCAACGTGTAGTGCGGGATCTTGTTTTAGATCCTGCTTATCAAGTGTGTTAATGATTAGAATGACTAGAGATATAATATAATGGATCGACGTGATTTTATAAAATATAGCAGTTTGCTTAGCATGGCTGGAGCTATGCCAGAATTAGCATTTGCAACACAGAAACCAGCGCTTCAAAAAAAGATATTAGTACTGGTGGAACTCAAAGGGGGGAATGATGGTTTTAATACTTTAGTTCCTCATCATGACCCGCTTTATGATAGCTATCGTGGAAGTATTGCATTATCAAAGCGTGCAACCATTCCACTAAAAAATGGTGGAGGTAGGGCACTAGCCCCTAGCTTGAAAGCGATTGCACCGTTATGGGATGCAGGACAAATGGCATGGATTGAAGGGGTGGGATATCCCAATTCGGTTTTATCACATTTTCGTTCCACTGATATATGGGAAACAGCTTCTAATGCAAATGAAGTATTAGATAATGGTTGGCTATCAAAGATTTTGCCACGTTACAAAAAGGGGTTGCATGGAGTTGCAATTAATCTAGGTCAGGTCGATTTAGGACCATTAGATGCCACTAATCTTAATAGTGTCACGATGCAAAACCCGTATACTTTTTTGCGTCAAGCACGCTATATTGAAGATATTGCACCTTCTCGGCAAACAGCAGCACTGGCACATATTACCAATAAACAACATCAACTGCATGATGTGAGTAAACAGATTAATCAGCGAATAGGGAGAAAGGGAGCGACGCGTAATGCAATGAAACACGTAAAAGGAAAATTTGCACGTAGTTTACAATCGGTTACGGAGATGATTTTAAATGGAGTTGACTCACCTGTTTATAAAGTAACTCAAGAAGGATTTGATACCCATGCAAATCAGTTAGGCGCACATGGTAATGCCTTATATCAGTTAGCGAGCGGGCTTGCTTCTTTTGCTGATGTAATGAAGCAATATAATATCTGGGATAGAGTATTGATAGTCACTTATTCTGAATTTGGGCGGCGTGCAAAAGTAAATAAAAGCAATGGAACCGATCATGGTACAGCATCGGCTCTAATGGTACTAGGTGGCAAGGTGAGGGGAGGGCGCTTATATGGTAGGCATCCTACTCTTTCAAAATTAGATGGTAATGGAAATGTGCATTACACCACCGATTTTCGTTCAGTTTATGCAACTATTGGGCAACGCTGGCTAGGACAGCCTACTCCTTGGAATAAATTCGGTATGATTCCTTTTGTTTAGGTTTAGGCTTAGCAATGACGTGGATTGATGCAATCTCAAAAATACCCGTCATTGCGAGGAGCTTGGTTAGCGTAGCTAATCGACGATGAAGCAATCTTTTTCAGTTTACCCTATAATTCAGATTTCATATTTTGTTTGAAAATTAAGATAACAGCGGGCTTTTAGGTGAAATCTGGGGAGTTTTAACCATTTTTATTTTTTCTACAAATACTTGCATTGTCTCTAAACTAAAGGATCTTTTCCAATTTATTAGACTTGATCAGATACGGCGCTCCCTTTAAAAACAACTGACTTATTTGAATCCAAAGGGTAAACTAAGGCGTAGATCTACAATACAGCAAATACGGCACGCAGACACTAAAAACTACATTCAAAGGGAAGATTTATGCCTATAACATCGGGGAATGATTTAAATATTCTACAAGCGAATGACCCTTTAAACTTTGGAGCAGGATTAGGTAACGACATTTACTTGATAACACCTTCTAGTTTAAATTCGTCACAAACTATTAACATTACAGACACATCAGGCGTCAATAAAATCTGGCTAATTGGAACAACAACTATAGCCAGTAGTATATTTTCCGCAGAGTCTGCACAACTTATACTAAGCTCTGGGGCAACCATTAATATCTTTGGTGCTAATACATTTACCTATACCCTAGGTGAAAACCCCCTGATCAACTTAACTAGCGGTATTAGTTATGACTTTCAGGACTTTATTACTCAAAATATGGGTATAAACGAAGTACCAATAGGTACAAACATAGCTGCAGGAAGTTCAAACATAACAATAAATGATGATGGTAGTTCTAGTTCTAGTTCTAGTTCTAGTTCCAGTGGTAGCGGAACTAGCAATTTTGACATTGTTATAAACTATACGGGAAACAACATTTATGAAGCTGCTTTTGACAAAGCAGCTAATCGCTGGGAAGAAATTATCACAGGCGACCTACCCGATATTGGCAACATAGATGACATCGTTATAGATGCCACTATATTGCTTATTGACGGACCTGGTGAGGTGCTTGGTCAAGCAGGACCAGACTCATTAAGAAGTGATGGGCTACCCTTCACTGGTACAATGGAGTTTGACTCTGCTGATATTGACCTTATGATTGAAGAAGGAATATTTGAAAGTGTTATTTTACATGAAATGGGGCATGTACTAGGAATTGGTACATTATGGGACGACTTTTTCCCAAACAGCAACTCTCTTACAGGTCAATACTCAGGAGCTAATGCACTTAGAGAATATCAGATACTTAGCGGAAATAATGCTGCTAATTTTGTGTCTGTTGATACAGATGGAGGCGAAGGAACAGCAGGTGGACATTGGGATGAAGCCATATTTCGAACAGAATTAATGACAGGGTTCGCTGAATCTGGTGGAATTCCAACACCTATTAGTAGAATGACTATCGGCGTGTTAGATGATTTAGGGTATACAGTCAATTACAATGCTGCCGACGCATATAGCCTACCAACAAACCTAGCAAGTGCATCAATTATAGATCCAAGCGACAATGGTAATGATCTATGGATTATTTAACGTTACCTCAATACGATAAAATAAAAAGGTAGTGGGTTCAAACTGTATTTTGTAGGTTGGCGACAAGGTACGAGCCCCAATAATAGTCATGATAATATTAGGCATCTTTCATTCCCCAGTTAACACTTTGATAGATAAAAAGTGCCTCCATAGCACAATGATACTCTGATTTTTTCTAAACTAGAGTATTTTTAGCTGAACATAGCAATTC
>JALVEA010000076.1 GCA_027008665.1 Thiotrichaceae bacterium
TAGAAAATACTACATGGATTTAAAAAGAAAAAAAACAATCATTCCTCTTGTAGACTATCTTCAAAAGAAACGAATGCATACCCATTATCCTAATGCTTTACTCTTGCAAATGGATTATCAAATTGTAAAAAAATCAAAACTGTTTAATAAAAAAATTTATCTCGCTTCCCTAAAAAGAAAAAAGTTACTCCATAACAATCCTATATTGGATTATCTCCTACGTGGACAGTATGAAAAAGCGATACCAACTAATAGGATTGATAGCGAATTCATACGAGAAAAATACAGTTCTAAAGTGCATGATTTTTATTCACCTTTATCCTTCTATATTCGCTATAAAAAAAATGCATGGGTTTATAATTCTCAAGCTCAGCTAAATCAAACCTCTGAACAAATAAAAAAATCAGAGTTTTTCAATCCAGAATATTATTCCACAATAGCTAAGATAAAAAATAAAAAAATAGAACCTGCTGAACACTATGCCTATCGTGGAGTAGCGGAACATTTGCCTTCAAGTAATAATTTTGATACTGAATTCTACTTTTATACTTACCCAGATATAAAAAAAAATGGTATTAACCCCCTATTACATTATACCAAACATGGTAGAAAAGAAGGTCGATTGAGTGTTAATATAGCATTGAAAAATATGCGTGAAACAGGACAAAAATTTGACCCAAAACTGGAAACAATTATTGTTTTTTCCCATGAGGCAAGCTACACAGGTGCTCCGATCGTAGCGCTTAATATTGTTAAATCATTATCTAAAACAAAAAATATTATATCTTGGATAGGAAAATCAGGACCGCTTGATGATGATTTTAAAAAATATTCTATTGCCTATATAACGGGATGGGGAAGCATTAATGAAATTAAAAATAGAATCGAATTAATTATTAAAAAATATAATTGTGATTTAGCTATTGTAAATTCGGTTGTATCCCACACTGTGATCAAGCCTTTAAAATATAAAAATATACCTATTATTTCACTCATCCATGAATTTGCAGATTATGTATTTCCTGTGGGTTTACTTTCAAGAATGGCTATTTTTTCAGATATATCTATTTTTCCTGCAAAAATTGTTAAAGAAGCCTATTTATATGAATTATCACAACTAGGGGTTTCTGCTTCTCCTCAAAATTTACAAATATGTCATCAAGGTTATAATCAAACTGAACCTAAAAAAAGCCACTTTACCAGTTCCGACCTCTACTCCCTATTACATGCAGATCCTAGCGATAAAAAACTTCGAATTGTATTTGGAGCAGGCTGGGTTCAACCTCGAAAAGGAGTCGATTTATTTTTACAAACCGCTCAACAATTACTCAAAAATAAAAAATATAATTGGAAATTTATATGGGTTGGAGGAAATTACAACCCTAAAAAAGATATGATTTTATCCGTGTATTTACACAACCATATAAAAAAATCTAATTTATCCCAACATTTACTCATGCTAGATGAACAACGTAGCTTAGAAGTATTTTGGAATATCACTGATATATTTTTCTTACCCTCACGACTAGATCCGTTTCCAAATGTTGCACTTGATGCTTTACACAAAGATATTCCTGTTGTTTGTTATCAAGGAGCAACAGGAATAGCTGATATTGAACACTCTTTCCCCTTCGCTGTTCAAGCTGTTTCCTTTTCTGATCCTTTTGCCTCAGCAAAAGCCATCTATAACTTTGCTGAAAATCGTGAAAAAACAAAACAAGAATTTAATTCTGACAATGGGCGGTTATTGCATAAAAGCTTATCTTTTGATCACTATATCAATACATTGTTAGATTATGCACAAGAGGCTTCACAGCATCAAGCAACTACCCATACAATATTCAAGCGACTTCAAAAAGCTGATACATATCTCATCTCACATATTGTTGATAGTTTACCTTATTTTATACAACAAGGATTTTCATACTATCATGAAGATAAAAAATTATGTTTAGCCGAATTAATGAATGAGAAAAATGTAGCATTAAATCTAGAAATAAATGAATTAGGTATTCTCCAAAGAAATTATCCAACACATCATATTTGTCATACAAAATACTGTCAATTAGAAAAAAAGAATGAAAATAATATTAAGCATACGATTCATTTTCATTTGCATGAACCATTATACCTAGTGCACTTAATGGATTTTATTAAAGAAAAAGACAATATTCATATTATAATAACAACTGAAAATCCTAAAATAATAAAAACTTTAAAGCCATTTCGATCAAGTGTTTTAATGCTTATTGATCAGTATTTTCCTGGAGCATGGTCTGCTTTAAAATTCGTTGCAAAACAATGTAAAACACCTTATTTATCACATTGTAACTTCTTATTTGCTGATAAAATTCATATTAGAAAACAAAATACTCATCTATCCAATATAGGATCACATTTTATTTTTAATCTACTAATGAATTCTCCCGTTAGATATTTAGAACAACATAAAAATATTTCTGCTGTTGTATTATCATCTATATTTAAAAATAATCGTTCTGATCTGGAAATTAACTTTAATGAAAAGCTACCAAGTACCTCTCCATCTATATATGCAGAAAACTTTAATGGAACTTATATAACAAAGGAACTTGAATCATATCTTATATTTGCACAAAAATTTTATAATTTTGATATGGAGGAGAAAGAGGCTAGTAATTTTTACGCCTTACTTTTCCCTTATTTCTGTCATCATCTGTCAAATAATCAATTAGCCATTTACCCTCATATAATTTAAGGAAAAAACACCATGAAATTCAATGCTTTTCAGGAAGGAAACATATCCCAATATATTGATAGTAACCTTGACCATTCATTTTGGCTATTTCAACATATTCCTAAAACAGCGGGGTCTTCGCTAGTAGCAGAATGCAATAAACACTTAAGTTCTTACAAAAATCTACATGTTGGATTACAATCTACTCCTCATCTTAGCCACCCTGAAAAGATGGATCTCGTAATAGAAGATTTTTGTAAATCAAAGGGGAATTGTCAAATTGCATCAGGACATTTAAGAAAAACTCACGTTGATAGTATATTATCAGCCTACCCTAATACTAAACTATTTACCTATGTACGCCATCCAGTTAAAAGGGTTATTTCTGCTTATTATTATTCATTAAGTAATATGCATTCTTCTGCTGAAACATTCAAACAGAAATTTCCTACCTTAGAAGATTATGCTAAGCATCCTATCTCACAAAATCAAATGACTTTCTTTCTCAATGGTTCTAAAAATATCAAACCAGATGACTTAATAAATTTTGTATTTAATAGATTTTCATTTATAGGCATTCAGGATATTTATCCATTATCTTTTAAGGTACTTTCTACCCTTTTATGGAATACTAGCAAACCTAATCAAGTTCAAGTAAGGAAAAATACGGCGAAAAAGGAAGCCAATCCTGAAACTTTTTCTCTTATTATGAAAAATAATAGATTAGATATGAAATTATATAAAGCAGTACAAAACACATACATCACACATCGTGATGAGTTGCATTCCATAATAAACCAAAAAAAATCAAATAATGATAGGAAAAGAAGCTTGCTCTAAACTACGAATATCATCACTAATTCGTTCATAAACACGACTAACCGCTGTAAATAGTGCCATATCAAGTGCATTATCTCTGATAATTTTATCCATTACTTCTTCACTCAATACTGTGTTTTTATTTGAAGTATTTTGAGCAACTCTTTCTTTAGCTTTTGGAAGACTCCCTTCCCAAAGCATGTTTGAAAGAATGATAAAGCTTTTTGAATAATAATCTTGAAGTCCAATAAAATGATACTTTTGTGTCATTTGCCAAATAGCATCATCTGGAGATAAATCTTTACTACCAAACATATAAAATGCATGTTTATTTACTGACGAAGCATCATTTATATAATCTTCAAATGTAGGGTATTTTTCTTTAAATATTTGATAGGAGGGATGGGCTGTAGAGCAACTATAATTATATTCTGAAATTATTCTTTTTATAGGATGACGCATATAGGTAAAAGCCTTAGCTCTTTTGCATTTACTCATAATAGTATCAAAATGTGATACGCTTAAATGCCCTGAAGCAGATCTTACTTTTGATTTAGTCTTTTCTTCTAAAAAAGATTCAACAACATTTTGCATTTTCTCTTCATAAGAAAGTGAAATATTAGGGGAATAATCAATACAAATATTAATATAAGGCGGTCTATTTGCTGATAATTCTACCACTAATGAAGACCCTGCTGTTTTAGGGATATGATGAAAAAGCCACAAGGCGGAATCATCTTTTTCCTTGTTAATATATTCTTTTAACTGACCTTTTTTTAGGTTCATAAACTGCATATTTTAATCTACCCAATATCTTACCCCCCATATCCCTATTAATCTTACGGGTTCAGGGGCATATTTAGGAAATCACATTACGAAACCGTAATGTTTCCTTTAAAGCATTTTCAAAATTATAACTAGGTTCCCATTTTAAATATTTCTTTGCTTTTGCAATATCTAATATATTTTTCTTTACATCAGAGTTACGTTGAGCAATATACCTTATTGGTATATCTTGCCCCATTACAGTTTCCATTGCTTTTATAATTTCATTCACACTTTTTCCTTGCCCACTACCAATATTAAATATTTCACAAGAAATGTCCGTTGTTTCT
>JALVEA010000077.1 GCA_027008665.1 Thiotrichaceae bacterium
GCGGCAGATCTTCATATTCATAGCCACCTACTGCCCCTAAAAGAATCGCATTAGCCCTTGCTGCTTTTTTCTGTGTATCTTTAGGATAAGGGTGACCTGATGCATCATAAGCTGCCCCACCAATATCGCCATACTCCAATTCCACATCCAATGCAAAATCAGATTTTAAGACATTAATTACCTTAACCGCCTCTGCAACAATTTCTTTACCAATCCCATCGCCTGCTAAAACAAGAATTTTTTGTGTCATTATTTTTTTCCAAATTTTAAAGAGTCATTATAAATTATTGAGAAATACCTTAAGCCATTAACCAAGGTGTTTCTTGCTTACATTTTTCTTCATAAGCTCGAATATCATCAGCATACTGCAAGGTTAAACCAATATCATCTAAGCCATTTAATAGACAGTGTTTTCTAAATGAATCTACCTCAAAAGAAAATGCCTCACCCGTTGGCGTGATTACTTTTTGCTGTTCTAGGTCAATAATTAGCTCATAGCCATTATCAATTTCCGAAAAAAGCTTATCAACAACCGCTTCAGATAAGATCACAGGAAGCAAACCATTTTTAAAACTATTATTAAAGAAAATATCGGCATAGCTAGGAGCGATAACGGTTTTAATTCCATAATCAGTCAATGCCCATACTGCATGTTCTCTTGAAGAACCACAGCCAAAATTTTCACGTGCAATTAATATTGATGCGCCCTGATATTGCGCTTGATTCAGTACAAAATCAGGATTAATGTCACGTAGGCTGTGATCCATACCAGGCTCCCCAGCTTTTTTGTAACGCCAATCATCAAATAAAGTAGGACCAAAACCACTTTTTTTAACCGATTTTAAATACTGTTTAGGAATAATTGCATCCGTATCCACATTCGCCCGATCTAAAGGAACAACCAACCCTTTATGTACTGTAAATTTTTCCATGATTTGCTCCTAAGAAAATGCTCTAATATCTGTAAAATGGCCTTTAATTGCCGCCGCTGCCGCCATTGCAGGGCTGACCAAATGGGTACGCCCTCCTTGTCCTTGACGACCTTCAAAATTACGGTTTGAAGTGGAAGCACAACGCTCACCTGATTGCAGACGATCTGCATTCATGGCTAAACACATTGAACACCCCGGCTCTCGCCATTCAAACCCTGCTTCAATAAAGATTTGATCTAAACCTTCTTTTTCTGCTTGCTGTTTCACTAAACCAGACCCCGGAACGACCATTGCAAGTTTTACATTGTCTGCAACAGTATGACCCTTTACTACTACAGCCGCCTCACGTATATCTTCAATTCGAGAATTAGTACAAGAACCAATAAAGATTTTATCTACTTCAATCGCATCAATCGGCTCACCTGCCTGCAAACCCATATAATCAAGGGCTGCCTGAATACTATTGCGTTTCACTGCATCCGTTTCATCGTCAGGGTTAGGCACAACGGACGTAATCGGCAATACCATTTCAGGAGAAGTTCCCCACGTCACTTGCGGTTCTATTTGGCTTGCATCTAAATGAATCACTTGATCAAAATTAGCACCTTCATCTGAAACCAAATCCGCCCAAGCCTCAACGGCTTTATCCCAATATTCCCCCGTTGGAGCAAAAGGGCGGTCTTTGATGTAATCAATAGTCGTTTGATCTACTGCAATCATGCCCGCACGCGCACCAGCTTCAATCGCCATATTACATACTGTCATACGACCTTCCATGGATAAATCTGCAATCGCTTCACCTGCAAATTCAATCGCATAGCCAGTCCCACCTGCTGTCCCTATTTTACCAATAATCGCTAATACAATATCTTTAGCTGTGATACCTGCGCCGACTTTACCATCGACAGAAACCAACATATTCTTCATTTTTTTCTGAATCAAACACTGTGTTGCCATCACATGCTCAACTTCAGAAGTGCCAATACCATGTGCTAATGCACCAAACGCCCCATGCGTTGAAGTATGTGAATCCCCACAGACAACTGTCATTCCAGGCAAGGTTGCCCCCTGCTCAGGACCAATCACATGCACGATGCCTTGGCGAATATCATCCATTAAAAACTCTTCTATCTCAAAATCTTCACAATTTTGATTCAATGTTTCTATTTGAATTTTGGCCACGGGGTCGTCAATCTTCGCTGTACCATTGCCTCGGTGTTGCTTTGTTGTTGGTACATTATGATCGGGTACTGCTAAAATTGAATCACTACGCCATAATCCTCTCCCTGCTAGGCGCAATCCTTCAAATGCCTGTGGTGATGTCACCTCATGCACTAAATGTCGATCAATATAAAGCAAGGCTGTCCCATCCTCTTCCTCCCTCACCACATGGGCATCCCATAATTTATCGTATAATGTTCTTATTGCCATTAATTTTCTCCTTGTTGTATTCATTATTTTTTACGCTCAAAAATATTACTGTTTTATAGCCCATAACTCTAATTGATTATTTTTATAAATTTTATTCCTAGTCGAAATCTTGAGTTGCATAATAATCAAACAGCGAAGTTAGTCTATTAGTTTTTATAATAAGTAAGAAACAATAAAATAAATTTTCTCTATAAGCTTTAAAACATAGAGAAAATTTAAAGTAAAGCGATTGTTATCTATGCTTAAATACTCAATAATAAGTGCCGTTGCAATTGCAACACTAAATATTATTTTATGATAAATATCAAAGGAGAAAATTATGGCGGATTGGCGTCAAGTAGCAAAAGCCTGTGCATTAGGTGATGGGCATATTGATACAAAAGAAGTTGCGATTCTACGCAAAGTCATTCTTGCAGATGGCACAGCAAATAAAAGTGAATTGAGTTTTTTACAAGAAATCAAAGCAGAAGCTAAAACAGCAGTAAAGGCATTAGATGTTTTAATTGAAGATTGTGAAAAAGCGGCTAAATAATTGCTATTATCTTTAATACCTATGAGTGATGTGGTTAGAAAGCATTTTCAGCGACCCAAAACCACCAGATAGGTTTTGTAAATCCTCTAGCTTGGTGAGGTTTGGAACGTTTGTAATCTGTGGACGGGGTTTACAAAACCCGTCCCGCCTGATATCTGAGACCATCATAGTGAATGGTGAACTCCTAAGCCCTATACCCATTCATCACGGCAAATCTAGCCATCATAATATCCATTGAATTGATATGAGCGATAAGCCAATTTGGCCAAAAATTAAAAACAAAATCAGCTAATAAGGTAATATTTTTATCCGTTTTCCATAATCTTACAATGCGTTTGATTCGATTAAGCTCTGTCTCATGTTCTTGTGTATGCAGTTGCATAGTAGGGAAGTTTATTTGTTGCATTAATTCATTTTCAGCTGAGAAAGAGGCAATAGTATGTCGCAACCAAGTGATGAGCATCACTGTTATTTTCTCTTCATACTGCCCAGTAGCATCACTTTCGATAGTCTCATCTTGATAAGCAGTGATCAATTCTCCCAAATCTTTCACTATTTGTACTTCTTCAAAGTGGGCTTTATCCATAAAAGCTAAATTAACACGAGCAATCGAATCTGTTTCAAGGATAGTTTTTAATATTTCAGACATAAAGATTTGCCTTATAATTTTTTCAATAAGAGATTGGCCTCTGCTTGCTGATCTTTATTGCCTTCTTGCAATACTTCAGTCAACATTTCATAAGCGGATTGATTATCTTCGGCTTCCATATAAGCACGCGCAACATCTAGCTTAATACTGACTTCTAAAGGTGCTTCTTCGCTTGCTTCAACAGTCTTACTATAAACCCCCCCCCTTTCTTTTTCTGTCATTTTAGGGGTTGTAAAATCAAAGTCATCGATTTCATCGAGATTAAGATCTGAATGTTTTTTTCTACCAAAGAAGCGTTTTAACAATAAACCAATGCCGACAACAAGAGCTAATAAGGGTAATAACCACAATAGCTTGCTTAAATAAAAACCTGAGCTTGTATTTTTGTCTGGACTAATAAGGTTGCCATTTAAATCAGTTTTCAGAATATCTACATCTGAGGATGGTGTTGATGTAGTGCTAGAAATGGCTGTTTGTTGATTAGCATTTGTTTGAGAGTTTGTTGTAATGGGCTTGTTTTTTTGTTCTTGAGAGGGTTGTTGTTTTTGTTGCAATTCAATGACGCGACGTTCTAATGAAATAGTGGTGCGATTGTTCTCCATTAATTCACTTTTAGATTCAACTAGCTGTTGCTGCAAGGCTATATTTTTTTCCCTAAGGCGCTGTTCATTTAAGGACTCCTCTTCTGGTAATCTTTTTCCACCTGATGCTTTTAATGTTTGAATTTTTTCTTCTAAAAGCCTTAAGTCTTCATCGCGTTGATTTTTTTCAGCTTCTAGATGTTGTACTAAATTTTGTAGTTTAGCACTTTCTGCCGCTAGTTCTTTCACACGTTCTGTTTGCGCGTTATGTTCTGTTCTTAATTTTGTTAAGGCAGCGGGGTCTCCACCTGTTTTAATAAAAGTGGGAGGTGTTAGATTACCTGTTTTTCCTTGTTGATAAAAACGATTATGTTGCACTAATAATGTAGCAGCATTATCAGCTGGAATACTGGCAATCATTGCTTCACTGGGTAAGGATAATTCTTTATTACGTGACATAAAGTTGATATTCCCCCCTCTGAATGCATGTGGATTAGCCGCTAAAATAG
>JALVEA010000078.1 GCA_027008665.1 Thiotrichaceae bacterium
ACAAGAGCATAAAACGGCTCAAGAACTGGCTAAAATACTGGAATTGCCTCTTTAATAGCGAGGCGGATATTTACTATAAACATTCACTTATTAAATTGCATTTTGATGACTGAAAAGCTGAAGCTTTCACTCCTGCTTATCAGGAAATTATTTATCTGAAAAACTATAGAGCAGAACGAAATGGAGGTTTAATCCTGACTAAGAGCGCTAATACGATCTTTCATCCCTCGCATAAACCGTTTGTGAGCGACCAAGAAGAAATGCAGAAATAGGAGGACAACAAAAGCTTACCGGATCACAATGAGAATGAGGAAAATTCCCACGCTGGATCGAGGGATCGGAACGTGGGAATGTGGAAACTAGGAAGAGGCTCGAGCGTGGAAACTAGGGGACTCGATGCCTAAGACCTAGGGGGAGCTTTGGAGCATTTAATAAAGTTTGATGCTAACCTCTTCTATATCGTGAGGTGCTTCTGGTTGCAATTCTTAAACGGCTACCTGTAATTAAACGTGTGTTTCGCATTCTATTTAGGCGCATAATTTTTGCAATGGTTGTACCATAACGTGCTGCTATATTATGCAATGTTTCACCTCTACGAACGCGATGTTTAACCATACGTGTTCCTTTTCTCCTATAGTATCTAGATTTACGTTTGGCTCGATAGGAATAGCGTTTTACTTTTACTGTGGGTGCTCTTTGGATTGCATTACGTAAACGCTCTACATGTTGACGCGGTAATACGATTTTTCTTGATAAACGTGGATTGGTAATGCCATTTTTAAAATGCGGGTTTAAACGCACTAAAGTAAAGGATGGTAATCCTGCCATTCTGGCTGCTTGTCTTAAATCAATGCGTCGATTGACGCTAGTTTGTGCAATGACTGCATGATTAGAAACTCTTGGTAGACGCACGCCATATTTTTGTGGATGTAAAAAGATTTCTTTATACGCGAGTAAACGTGGTACATATTCTCGGGTTTCTTTGGGTAAAGAGAGACTCCAATAGTCTGTTCTACGACCTTTTAGGCGATTTTTCGCTATCTCTCGATGAATTCGATTTTGTCCAACATTATAAGCCGCTAAGGTAAGGTACCAGTCACCATTGAACTCTCTATTTATTTTTTGCAAATAGGTTAATGCCGCCCGTGTTGATGCAAAGATATCCATACGTGCATCAAAACTTGTTGCACGTCGAAGACCAAAGTCTTTTCCTGTTGCTGGCATAAACTGCCACATTCCTGCGGCTCCTGAGCGTGAGAGCGCTCTATTTTTGAAGGCACTTTCTACCATCGGTAGTAGGGCCAATTCTGTTGGCATTCCGCGGCGCTTTAACTCATATAAGATAAAGTGCATGTATTGTGTTGAACGTGAAAAAATACGGTTTAAACGTGCGGGATTACTCGCATAATGACGGAGTACTTTTTGCACGGTTGGATTGTGCAATTCTGTTCCCATGCGAAAACCGCCTCTGACACGATTCCACATATTACCCGTATTATATGTTTGTTGGTGATTGCTTCCGCTATTAAAGCGCGGGCGATTTTGAATTTGTGGGCGATGTATTGCTGGACGCACCCAAATTCTATTATTATTGGGTCTGAAGACCTGTCGATATCGGGGAGCAGGGGTGTATCTCGCTACTTGTCGATATTGGGGAGCAGGAGTGTATCTCGCTACCTGTACGCGATTATAACGTGGCGTTGAGGCTACGTATCTTTTCGTATATCGCTTAGCCCTCCTTGGTGCTGGACGCTTATATCGAGGTGTGTGTTGTGCGTATTTTTTTGTAGTTCGCTTGTGTTGAGTGTGTCGAGGTGTACGTTGTACGTATCTTTTTGTAGTTCGTTTATATCGAGATGTTTGTCTTTTTCTGTTTGCAAGCTGTTTTTGGTATCCTGATTTTTGTCTTTTGTAGTTCAACATAGTACGCTTATCAAAACCAAGTGCAACGGCATCGGCATAGATTTCATTGTATATTTGCCTATCACTGGTATGACGTGCTATTTTTCTATACCGAATACCTTTTTGATTTTTCTGGTATTTATCTGTTTGCTGGTACTTAGCTACTTGTTTTACCTTTGGGGTTGTACTACACCCAGTTACTCCAGCGAGTGACAAAATGGTTGATATCACTACAGCTAAAGATTGCTTTGCTTTCATTTTAAACATCCTCTTCGGTTAATCCCCTCCCAAAGCCTCGTATTTTTTTATTCTATTATGATGATTAGTCTATATAATCACTTATCCAGCTTAGCATAATTAATAACCAATGATAAGTTTTTTCTATCTTTACATAAAAAAATAAATATGTCACCCTATCGTTTTATTTATTCTGCACTTTTATATCTATTGCTACCGTTTGTTTTATTACGCTTATTACTCAAAAGTCGTCACAATAAAGAGTACCGTTTGCGTATCAAAGAACGCTTAGGTAAAGTGGATGGTGATATTTCAAGGGAAAAAATTATTTGGTTGCATGCCGTTTCGGTAGGAGAGACTATTGCTGCTAAACCTTTAATTGAGAGGTTATTAAAAGACTATCCACAGCATTCACTTCTAATCACATCAACCACCCCGACAGGCTCTGCAATGGTCAATAAGTTATTTGCAAAGCGTGTATTGCATTGTTATTTTCCTTATGACTTGCCCTCTTTAATTGGGCGTTTTATTGCAATAGTGAAACCACAGCTTTTAATTATTGTGGAAACAGAAATTTGGCCTAATCTTTATGCTAACTGTGCCAAGCAAAATATTCCTATACTGTTGCTTAATGCACGCTTATCCAAAAAATCAACTCGACAGTATTTACGGATTAAATCATTAGTTAGTGAAACATTGTCTTACGTTAGCTTGATTGCAGTTAGAAGCGAGGAGGATAGGCGATACTTTGTGTCTCTTGGTGCATCAGCAAAACAATTGGAACTAACAGGTAATATTAAATTTGATATTAGCCTTGAAAAAACAATCTTAACTCAAGGGCAACAATTAAGAACACAATGGGGAATAGAGCGTCCTGTCTGGGTTGCAGCGAGTACTCATGTGGGTGAAGATGAGGCTTTATTAGCAATATTCCAGCAACTTAAACAACGCTTTCCGACCTTGCTATTGATTATTGTGCCACGTCATCCTGAACGATTTAATTTAGTTGAAAAACTGCTAACAACAAGCCCTTATTCAATACAAAAACGCAGTGATAACAAGCCCTTTTTGCATAATACAGATATTATTTTAGGTGACAGCATGGGGGAAATGTTGCTTTGGTATGCGGCGGCTGATATTGCCTTTATTGGTGGAAGTTTAGTCAAAACAGGTGGGCATAATCCACTTGAAGCAACAGCACTTGGCGTTCCTGTCATCAGTGGGCGTTTTATTTTTAATTTTAATGATATTTACCCTCCACTTTGCAAGGCTAAAATTGCTTGGGTTGAAAAGACACCTGATGCCATTGAGGAACGTATAATAAAATTACTCACTAATCGGGTAGTAATCAATCAAGAATCAATACCTACCTCTTTAATAGAAAAATATGATATAAAAGAGAAGTGCAATAAATTTATGCGCTTACATAAAGGCGCAGTGGATAAATTATCACTTCAAATTAAAAAATACCTATAAACAAGGGGATTATTAAATTATTTTTCAATCAAATAGGCTTAATAGTGGACGTAAATCATCATGCTGTACTATTATCAGTAGTAGGAACCTCATGTTGTAAATCTAACCATTCAGGAAGAATGCCTTATGACTGTAAAAATACCCCATCTCTCATTGAAACATTATCAAAAAGGTGCATCAAATCTTGTTATTGGTCTCCTTATCGCTGCTATTGGTTTTCTTGGACTCCTTGTGCTTAAATCAAAAGGCATTATTGCAGTGCCTACTTCAATTGCCAATGTTGCAACGAGTATTAATGAAACCATCAATCCCTTCGCTACTGATAAATCTGGCTATAGCATACAAATCTCCGCTAGCCACAATCTAGATGATGCAACAAAAGTGATGGATCGTTTTGCCGCTGAAGGCTATTCCACTTTTATTGTTTCATCGGAAATACGTGGTCGTAAGATGTACCAAGTTCGTATTGGTCCTTACGGAGAAAGAGAAGAAGCTAAAACCATAAGAAATAAAATCAGGCGACGTTTTCCTCATAGTCGTTATGTAAAACGTAGTTTTATTGTTTATCGCGACTGAGTAATCTGTAAGCAATGATTTTATCAATCTTAGTTGAAACTTCTTAATTCATGTCAAACGATATAATCATCAGCTCACTTTATATTTACCCCGTCAAATCACTGGCGGGAATTAGTTTGCAAAGTTCAGAGCTTGATAAAATGGGTTTGAAGCATGATCGTCGTTGGATGCTAGTGTCTCCCTCAGGAGACTTTTTAAGCCAACGCACTGTGCCTAAGATGGCATTGATTCAACCAAAATTTATTGATGAGCAACTTATTCTCACTCATTCTGAGAGTGAAGACTTCGCAGTTCCTGCTGCTAATCCACAAAATACCCTGTTAGTTAATATTTGGAAGGACACAGTAAGCGCACAGCGCATTGGTCAAGCGGCCGATGATTGGTTGTTTGAAGCATTAGGGATTAAATGCCATCTTGTTTATATTCCTGATAATGAAATCAGAGCATGTGATCCAGCCTTTGCTAAACAAGGTGATCGCACAGGCTTTGCGGATGGTTTTCCGATTTTATTGATATCAACTGCCTCATTAGATGATTTGAATCAGCGTTTAAAGAAAAAAGTCGAAATGAGACGTTTTCGTCCTAATATTGTGGTCAGTGGATGCCATGCCTTTGCAGAAGATGGTTGGCATCAATTTACCTTAGGAGAAATTCCCATGCGCGGTGTTAAACCCTGCTCTCGTTGTATCCTCACAACGGTAGACCCGAGTACGGGAGAGCGCAGTGGTGCAGAACCCCTACAAACTTTAATGAGCTATCGAAAACAAGGGAATCATGTTTATTTTGGGCAAAATGTTATTCATGACAGCACAGGCAGGCTTCAAATTGGGGATTCATTATCTTTTAAATAATGTTAAATAATGGAGCAACTATTCAGTAGCGCTAACAACGCTTTGCCTTTATCCAAGGCTTCTTGGTATTCTTCATCAATATTAGAATCATGCACAATCCCCCCGCCTACCCAATAGCGAATTGTATTTTGATTATAAACCAAGGTGCGTATGGCAATATTACTGTCCATATTACCATTAAAACCAAGGTATCCAATTGTGCCACAGTAAATTCCTCTACGATGTGGTTCTAATGTTTCAATAATTTCCATCGCACGAATTTTAGGTGCACCTGTAATAGAGCCTCCAGGAAAGCAAGCGCTTAATAAATCAAGATTATCTTTATTTTTCGCTAATTTCCCTTTTATGGTACTCACTAAATGATGTACCGTGGCATAGCTTTCAATCCCAAATAAGGTTGGTACGCTTATACTGCCCGTTTTGCAGACACGCCCAATATCATTGCGAAGTAAATCAACAATCATGAGATTTTCGGCACGATCTTTTAAGCTTGAACGTAAAACTGCAATCTGTTTTTGATCTGCTTGAGGATTATTTAAACGAGGGCGAGTGCCTTTGATTGGCTTAGTTTCTACATTATTTTGCTCTGTTTTTAAAAAACGTTCAGGAGATGAACTAAGAATCTGCCCAAAGGGTGTATTGATATAAGCGGCAAAAGGCGCAGGATTGAGTGTTCTTAACTGTTGATAAGCACACCAAGGATTTCCCTTAGCAGATGCTGAAAAGCGTTGCGTAAGATTAATTTGGTAGCAATCTCCAGCAAGAATATACTGCTTTATTTGATGAAAAGCTTTGCGGTATTGAGTATAACTAAGATTTGATTCAACCTTGCTAGTTACAATAAACCCATCCTGCTTATCTTTAAAATCATTTTGGGTAGTCGCCAGAAAGTGACAGGTTTTAATTAACTTTTGCCAACTCCATTGTGGATTTTTTTTAATAACTTCCCCTGTTAAATACGTTTTCTTTTGTTGATGATCAACAATAATAGCCCATGTATAAATACCAATTGCCATTTCAGGTAAATGCTCGGCATCTTTGGCAAGGATGGGAATTTTTTCAAGGGTACGTGCAAGGTCATAGCTAAAATAACCTACTGCCCCGCCCTGAAAGGGAAGTGCTTGTTGTTTTAAATGGCTCTTTTTAGGAGCATATTTATTCAGCGTGATACGCAAAATATCAAAAGGGGAAAGATTCGTATATTGCCGCTGAGATGAATCTGTTGTGACCGTGGTGATATTTTTTTCAGTCACAACCGTTGCGATTGGTTCGGTCACTAAAATATCATAACGCCCTGCATGGGCTGATGGATAAGCACTATCTAGAAATATACTCCAATCCTGATCGGCAAACTGTGAAAATAAATTAGCAGAATTTTCAAAATAAGGGAGGCTAATTTGTTGCGTCATTTTTCCTTACAACTATTTTTTTATGGCGGGGGAAGTTGTTATTTATCATCTATTTTGATTGATATTTATTCTATCACTGAATATTTGATCTATCGCAATGTCTTTCTTTTACGCTTCTTCTAGACTGAGACTACATTATTTTATTTCTGGAGGATTTACTATGGATATCACATCGATACAGATGCTCGTTTTGTCTGCTTTTACAATACTCTTTATCATCGCCTTTTTTAGCTACGGAATTTATAAAATCAATAAACTCTCAAAATTACCACCTGCTCCACCTTTAGAAAAGGTTGATGACTAAATTTCGAGTAATCTTACTGGATGGGTTTTGTAAACCCGTCCACAGTGCTTTATTTTGCCTAAGTACTTCATTATTGCACCTTATTACATATTATTAGTAAAAATTAATAATATCTTTGATAATAGTTGTTTAGGAACTAAGTTAAGATTTCCTTAATTGTTTCAAGAGGAAGATCAGTAATCTCAGCAATTATTTGCTGATCAAGACCTTGTTTAGCTAGTTTTTTAACAAGTTTTATCATTTTCAGATGATTATTTTGACGTTCCTGCTTAATCCCTTGTTCAATGCCTTCTTCACGTCCTTTGATTTTACCAATGACATAGGTGGATTGATACAAACTTGCTTGATGATGCAAATCGGTCTGATGTCGTTCATAGTGTTGTTTTTCTTCCTCGGACATTTTCAAATAATCCAATGTTTCCTTGGCTTTTTTTAATCCTTTGGCAGTAAAGTCATCTTTAATCTCTTCATTTTTTAGAAAATAAATCCATTGGTCGAGTTTATCTTTAGCGACATCATCAAAGTTTTTTACCTTTATTAGATAATACTCTGGGTATATTTTTTCTACTGAGGTGGTTTTATATAGTTTTTGTTGTTCACTATTAAGCTTTAGGCGGGTTTTATTATGCAGACCAATAAAATTAGTGTTGCCTTTATAGATGTAATCATCACCATCCCCAAAGTCAAAGTAGAGAATATTCACCGAAATTACCTTGCTAACCTCAGCATACGCCATACTTTCTTGCATATGTTCCGCAATTGCCTTGCTAGAGGCATAGAGAATACGGTGTAGATAATCTAGTTCACGACTATATTGAATTTCAATAAGAATAAGTTTATTACTTGAATCTCTCACTTTAATATCAAGGCGATTAAACTTATCACTTTTGCAGTCTTTATTGCTTTCACTTTCTAACACTTCAATAATGCTAATATCTTCAAATAATAGCTCGGATAAAAATCCTTCTAAAATACTAAAGTTTGCTTTACTGCGTAGAATACGCTTAATAGCCCAGTCAAAGCTGACTAATTTTCGTTTCATGTTTACTCCTTAACAGCAGTTATGGTACTGTTATTGCACTGAGTATTCCACTGCGCCCTAGGCTATAAACTGTCTTCCCGTCTACCTTTGATGCGATATGATAGCCTTCTGGATCACCTTTTATGCGTGCTACAAATTGTCCGTTTTGAGTATTGATAAAATGTAAATTACCTTTTCTATCTCCAACCACGATTAAATTTGAACCAATAAGTGTGGGTGCTGTGGGCGCTCTACCAACTAGGTCATCCATTTTCCAAAGAGGGTTGCCTGTTTGTGGTTCTAATCGCCAAATATTACCTGCTTCATCAGTGGTGTATACACCCTCAATATTTGCATCAGCTCCTGTATAGGAGGAGTGTTTTTTTGCCCAATGAACTTTGCCTGTTTTTAAGTCAACCCCAGAGATTCGCCCATGAAAGCTAGTTGTGAATAGAGCGCTACCTAATGGGCTAAGTTTGCCATCTACATCAACCATTTTATCTAATTCATTACTACCACGGGGCAGTGTTAGAGTGGTTTCCCATACAGCCGTTCCATTTTGTAGTTCGTAAGCGGCTAGCTTGCCATTATCAAATCCTGCGACCACATAAGGACCAACGATAATAGGAACGCTTGCGCCATATAAAGAAAGTACAGGTGTTAATTGCTGTTGTTGCCAAATAATATTACCTGTTTTTGTTGCTAGGCCATGCAGTTTGCCATCAATAGTACGAAATATTATGCGTCCATTTTTTGCAATGGATAGACTAAGAATTTCAGTGTTTAAATGCTTAATCCATAATGTTTTGCCTGTCTTTTCATTAAGAGCGAGGGCATTACCATGGTCTGTTCCTAAAAAAACAACCCCATTGCCACCATTGACCCCCCCACTGATTTTTTCGCTAATAGATTGATGCCAAAGGGGCTTACCCGTTACTTTATCCCACGCGCTAATTTTTTTACCACCTGCAACAATAACGGCGTTGTTAGTTAGATAAGGGTGAATTTTACTATTTGCAGAGACACTATCGGTTTGTACTTTCCACTGTGTTTTAACAGTAAGACTAGAGCTAATATCTTTAAGTTTTTTAAGTGGAGTAATGGCTTCTTGCTGTGAAAAAAGCTGACTACCTGCATTTTGTCCGCTACATCCTTGCAAGCTGAACAATAGAATAATTGTCCATAAAACAGATTGTACGGGTAGTCTTTTTTTCACCTTTTTTATGCTCCTTCTCCAAGATTACTACGCTTCATTTTTAAGAACTTTACTGAATCCCCACCTGCACTGAGAATAGCACGATCATAAGATTGCCTCGCTTGATCAAGCTCTTTTTTTGCTAAATGCAAATCTCCTTTTAGCTCTTCAACCAGCGAGGTATAGGCAGAAGGTAGTGTTTTATTAAGTAAGTTGCTGGCTTGATCTAATTCACCTTCTGTAATCAGCATACGCGCTAAACGCAAGGTAGCAATGCGTGAAATATTCACTTCCTTAGAGTTTGTGGCATTACGCAATGCTGCAATAGCAGATTCACTGTCTTTTGCATCTTTTGCCTTTTCCAAGAATGCAAAAGCAGCATAAGGCGTTGAGCCATAATCATTAATTAATTTATCAAGAGTCCCTGCTTTGTCAATAGCAGTACCTGTGCTAATTTTTGAAAAAAGAGCAGATGCTTCTTCTGATTGTGTCACTTGATAGGCCTGCCACTGTTGCCAGCCAAAGGTACCTGCAATAGCCAAAGCAATACCAGCTAAAACAGAACTACCATTGTCTTTCCACCATTGTTTTATTTCTTCTGCTTTTTCTTCATCTGTTTTTAAGCCAGTCATTAAATCGGTCATATGCTTCCCCTTGATATTATGTCAGTATATTTTTTTGAATGAAGTTATTTAATTCGTGCTGTGAAAGAGTGAGTTGTTCAGTACGATGACGCAATGCTTTTATGGTAATACTGTTTTCTTCAATTTCACGATCACCGAGGATAATAGCATATTCTGCTCCTGATTTATCAGCACGCTTTATTTGTGCTTTAAGGCTTCCTGCGGCTAGATTGCATTGTAAAGACAGGTGAGCATGAGTATCACGTAGCGTCTCGGCAAGTTTTACTCCTGCTATTTGTGCCTCTTCTCCTGCTAATATAAGATAAATATGTGGTTTTAATGCAGGCGTTTGGATTTTTTGAGATTCCATCAATAATAATAAACGCTCTAAACCAATGCCAAAGCCGCAGGCTGGAGTTTCTCGACCACCGAGTTGTTTGACCAGTCCATCATAACGCCCCCCTGCACAGATTGTCCCTTGTGCGCCTAGCTCCTCTGTTACCCATTCAAAGACAGTGCGATTATAATAATCAATGCCACGTACCAGACGTGGATTAATTTCATAGTCTATTTCTAAACTATCTAAACGAGCGCGTAATCCTTCAAAATGTTGTTTAGATTCTTGATCTAAATACTCGATTAGATTTGGCGCTGCTGCGACAAGATCTTTTAAATTAGGATTTTTTGTATCTAAAATACGCAATGGATTTTTATGTAAACGGTGCTGCGAATCTTCATCTAATTGATCATAATGTGCAGAAAAATAGTCAATGAGCACCTTACGGTATTGTTGACGCGCCTCATCACTGCCGAGTGTATTTAATTGCAGTTTAATATTTTTAAGACCTAATTGTTTCCACAGGCGCGCAGCAAGGACAATGACCTCAGCATCAATATCAGGGGTTGCGACACCATAGGTTTCTATACCTGCCTGATAAAATTGACGATAACGTCCTTTTTGTGGACGCTCATGGCGAAACATAGCCCCTGTATACCAAATACGTTGTTGCTGATTATGCAGTAAACCATGTTGAATACCTGCACGTACACAGCTTGCTGTCCCTTCGGGGCGCATGGATAAGCTATCACCATTACGATCTGTAAAGGTATACATTTCCTTTTCCACAATATCTGTTACTTCGCCAATGCCACGCGAAAATAATTCGGTCGGTTCAATAATGGGAGTGCGGAGTTCTCGATAGCCGTAACTATTAAATAATCTACGAATTGTTGTTTCTAAATATTGCCAAGAAGCAGATTGTGAGGGAAGAATATCGTGCATCCCTCGTATTGATTGGATATTTTTTGCCATAAGTTATTTATTCTATTTTGAAAGTAGCGACACTTCCTACCGTATATTTTGTGATATCTAGACGTGTTCCTTCAACGTAAATTTCAATACCTTTCGCCTTTCCAATACGAAAGGTAAGCGGTGTTTTTAGTCTAAGTTTCTTTTCAGTACCTGCAGGCGAGAGAGCCTCGAAAACAGTCTTTCGTTTATTATCTCTAATTCTCATCCAAACTTCTTTTTTAAACACAAACCTTAATTTTGTACCTTCTTTATTTTCTTTGGTATTTTTTTCAGGATCCTCTGTCTCTTTTGCTTCAGCTATATTTTTTTCATCTGTAGCGTCTGGATTATCTTTTTGCTCTTTATCTAGGGTGCTATCTTTAGCTTGTTTCGATGCTGTCTCAGATAATGCCACCGAATCAGAGTTTTTAGTAGCTGTCCCCGAATCCTTAGGAGGCTTTTCTGCTTCATATCCAGGTAGAGGCTCGGGTTTTTCGATTTGATTAGCCATCGAAAGATCTTTATTATAATTTTTCTGAGCCGTCTGTTTGGAAAATCCAATCCATGTCTCACTGATCCAACTATTCACAGCAGGTATCATGCTAAGAGCTGCTAAAGAAACCAATAATAAAGCAATTAATCCTAGCCGTAGTGTTGTTGCGGAAATGGGGGGTTTGGCTAAATTGTCAGTATTGGGTTTGAAATGGTATTCTAAATCTTGTGGAGCCACGCCACGTTGAGCCTCATAAAGCTCAATAATTTCTTTAGAGTCAATTTCTGCAAATTTAGCATAACTGCGTAGATAGCCTCGAATATAAGGGGACTCAGGCAGTCTGTCAAAATCCTCATCCTCTAATGCTTGAATGATTGCTGGAGATAAACAAAGTGCTTCAGCTACCTCATAAATATCGTATCCATTTTGTTCTCTATAGCTTTTTAAAAGTGAACCGAGTTTCCCTTCAATTTTTTCCTTAGTTTGCTGCTCTGCTTCTACTTTTGTCTCTGACATTATCCGTAAGCCTTAGTCTATCCGTGTTAGTGGTATGGATTTTTATAACGATACAAGCAAGTTCTAAGTTAATCAATCTATACAATATAGATTGATTGACTACTTAAAACTTCCTGATCAGTTTATTTAGAGAATAAATGAAGTTTCTTTTCTAAACAACGATCAGCTTTATCTGTATTTCCCAATTGTGTATTAATTTGAGTACATAATGCTAATGATTCTACTGAAGGTAAATTATTATCATCATATCGTAATAAAAATGCCTGCGCTTTTGCAAAACTACCTTGATCATAGTTTAATTTTGCCATTTCGAATAGAGCAGAGCCGAAATTAGTCTTTTTGCTCAACGCCTTGCGGAAATATTGTTCAGCTTTTATGTCATTTTGCATTTTTCGTGAGCATATACCAGCGTTGGTATAAGCAAATTCAGGTGTTTTATAAAAGGGACTTTTTGATGCAAGCTCAAATTGTTTCAGCGCCTCATCATAGTGGCCTGTTTGACAAAGATGGGAACCATAATTATTGAGTAGACTAGGGTCTTTATGATTTATTTTAACTGCTTTTTTAAAATATCTAGTGGCAGCATCCATATCACCTATTTTTTGTTTTAATAAGGCATAGGAATGATTGACTTTGCTCGAATTTGGATCTTGTTTTAAAGCCTTTTCTAATTTCTGATTAGCCAATGTTAGCCGACCCATTTGCAAATATTTAGCACCTAATTCGGCGTTGTAACGTGCTGCACTGTTTTTATCTGCCTTTTTGCTTTGTGAGCTACAGCCACTCAACAAACCAAGTGAGGTGCTGAAAACAAGTAGTAGTAGCATCACTCTAAGAAAATTATTTATTATTATTTTTATTGCCAACATGATATTTTAAGTCTCTTTTTCTATACGCAAAAAATGAATTTCACGACGGCTACGATCATTAACTTCTCCTGCGAGCTGTCCACAAGCCGCATCGATATCATCACCGCGTGTTCTTCTAGTAACCACAATTAATCCAGATGCAATAAGAATATCCCTAAACTGATTGATTCGTTTTGTAGGTGAGCGTTTGTAGCGTGTGTCAGGAAAAGGATTGAATGGGATTAAATTAACCTTGCAAGGAACACCTTTAAGTGTATAAATTAATTCTCGTGCATTTTGATCACTATCATTAACCCCATCTAGCATCACATACTCAATCGTAATACGTTCTCTTGCTGCTTTACCTTTCATAAAGCGTTTACAAGAATCCATTAGCATTTTAATCGGATATTTTTTATTAATAGGAACCAGTTTGTCGCGCAGTTGATCATTGCCCGCGTGCAATGATAGCGCAAGTGATACATCAACTTCATCCCGTAAACGATCAAGTGCAGGTACAACACCCGAGGTACTGAGTGTGACCCGACGTTTGCTAAGCCCATAAGCGTTGTCGTCTAGCATTAATTTCATTGCATCAATAACAGGCTTAAAATTCAATAATGGCTCTCCCATCCCCATCATAACCACATTGCTGATCACACGTTCACCGCCTGCTTTGGGTTGTAAGCTACGTTTAGCCGCCCAGAGTTGTCCAATAATTTCCGCTACTGTTAAATTACGGTTAAACCCTTGTCGTGCCGTTGAACAAAAAGTGCAATCTAAGGCACAGCCAACCTGTGATGAGACACATAATGTCCCACGGTCTTTTTCAGGAATAAAGACCGTTTCAATACAATTACCATCCTCAAGACGCAATAACCATTTATGTGTACCATCGGATGACGCTTTATCAAGAACGACTTCTGGAGCGCGAATTTCTGCAAATTTTTGCAACTCATGGCGCAATGCCTTACTGACATTGGTCATCTGATCAAAATCATCAACACAATATTGATGCATCCATTTTATAATTTGTGTTGCCCTAAATGGCTTCTCCCCTTTTTCAATAAAAAAATCTTTTAGTTTTTCAGTAGTAAAATCCAGAAGATTCACTTTTTGTTGTTGCTTTATATTTGTATTGCTCATGGCAGGCATAATGTATAGGGAAAAACATTGCATTTTAACAGCGATAGCCTACAAGTCATCTTTAATTTACTGATGTTACACAACCTCGGATATTAAAATCTGCAACTCTTTAAAAGCTATCTGTATAGCTTTGATACACATTTTTTGGATATTTCCAAACAAAAGACCTCAGTACTTTTAAGCAATGAGGTCTTTTATTGACACTATGAACATCTGTCTTGCCTATCGGCATTGGAAAAAGATAAATCTTTCACTCCATTCGGTAAAGGATGCCTTATTTTTATTTATTTTCATTAATAAAAGATGATTTTACATAGGGGTTGTGTCGGTAGCGGTTTTTTAGAGCATAAAATACTCTTTTGGCTTCTGCTTTAGTGCTATATGGACCAATTTGAACACGATATAAGGTTTGCCCGTTACGTTGAATACTGTTTTGAATAACGGGATAACCATCTGCTACAAAAGCATTTTTGATTCTATCCGTTTTCGCTTCACTAATGCTTGCTGTTAATTGTACAACAAATCCTTTTTGAGCTGAGTTTTTTGGTGTATTTACAGTGTCTGTTGTATAGCTTGTATCATTACTATAGCTTACTTCTGGAATATTAGTGTTATTACTGTAGTCTACTTCTGAATTAATATTACTATTGCCTCCAGAGTAAGTGTATCCATCTGTATTACTGGTATTCGTATTACTGGTATTTGTACTGGTCGTGTTTGTGCTAGTGGTATTAGTATTATAGCCCCCTGTTGCTGTGTTACGGTCATCTGTCACAGGATTAGTGCTACAAGCTACCATTGTTGTGGATAAAATAGTGATAAAAAACAATCGATTAAGATTCGATTTCATATTGATTCCTTTTGATATTTTAATTATTTTTATTAGTTATTCTTTATATCTTATAGGCTAAAACAGCAAGAATCTTAGGCGGAAGAGACTTAGAAGAAGTTTGAGTGTAACCTTTGATTCTTGCTGATAGTAGGGGTTATTATTCATAACCCCTAGAGGTGCAGGTCATTATAAATCACCGCACAGAGGGTCAGAGCTGAACAGTTAGAAAAAGTTCCTAAAAATATAAATTTTTTTTATTGTGTGGTTAATAAATATAGGAAGAAAGCATTATCGATGCCCTTTATACTGCCTTTTTTATTATTTGCTAGAGATATCAGCGTGAAACCTTTTCTGTTTAAAAATATTTGTTGGGGCAACTGGTTGTTTTTCATTATTGTTACCTTTTTATTTGTGATTAGCCTATTAAGTGCCTGTGGCAACAAGGCGGCTCTTTATCTTCCTGATAAACCCTCTAAAATAACAAAGACTAAAGACTAAAAAACCTAATCATAATCTTTC
>JALVEA010000079.1 GCA_027008665.1 Thiotrichaceae bacterium
CAAAGGAAAATTAGGGATTATTTATGAGGCTTAATACACTAAAAAAAGGACAATCTGCTAGCATTACTGCTATTCATGCTGAAAAAGAGTTAAAAAATCGTTTTAATTCTTTTGGTGTTATAAAAGGGGCTGTCGTCACAGTTGAACGCTGTACCTTAGGCAGAAAAACAATGGAGATACGCATTAACAAAACACGCATGGCAATACGATTATCTGAGGCTGAAACGATTGAGATAGGTGTATGAAAACGATTAAAATTGCCTTAGTTGGTCAGCCCAATGTTGGTAAAAGTTTTCTAATTAATGCGATGGGTGATGTAAAGCTAAGGGTCGGAAACTTTAGCGGTGTAACGGTTGAAAAAACAACCATTAATTTTAGCCGTAATGGTTATGAGTTTGAAGTAACAGATTTACCAGGGTCTTATTCCTTAACCGACTATACCACTGAGGAACGTGTTACTAAAAATTTTCTGGGTGATAGTGATTATGATCTTATTTTAAATGTGCTTGACTCTACTAATATTGAGCGCAATCTTTATCTCTCAATGGAGTTATTAGCGCTGGATAAAAAAGTGGTGATTGCCTTAAATATGCACGATGAGGCTCTCAAAGAAGGGGTACAGATCAATGCTAAACAACTGAGTAAATTACTTGGTGTTGAATGTATTCAAACCTCTGCACTAGAAAAAACGGGCATTGATGAGTTAATAAAGGCGATTATCAAAACCTATCAACAGCCTACTCAAGCTTTTCATCTGCAATACAGTGATACTTACGAGGAAGAAATTAATAAAATCATTCATTTCTTACAAGATAAACAATACCAAAGTGACTCGTCATTAAAGAGCATTGCGATAAAATTACTACGCAAAGATACCTCCATTTATCGCACTCTTCATGGTCAAGCTATCTGGACAGAGCTTCAGGCACTACTTAATAAATCTTATCAACATCTCTATTTACACTATAAAACCAAAGATTTAGATGAAATTTTTCATGATGAAAAAAATGCCATCGCCAAAGGAGCGGTCGCAGAATCGGTTAAATTTATTAATACTCAATCGGTAAGCTTAACGGATAAAATCGACACCGTTTTAACGCATCAATTCTTTGGTTTACCTATTTTTCTATTTCTAATGTGGGGCTTGTTTCAAATCACCTTTGAATGGGGCAGTATTCCCATGAATTGGATTGATGCTTTCTTTACATTGCTGATTGATGCGACAAAATCTTTTTTAGGTGATACGGAATTGGCTTCGGTGATTGCCGATGGCGCTATTGCAGGTGTTGGTGCAGTGGTGTTATTTTTACCTAATATTATTATCTTATTTACAGGTATAGCGCTTCTTGAGTCAACGGGTTATATGTCAAGAGCGGCCTTTTTGCTGGATGGATTTTTCCATAAATTTGGTTTGCATGGTAAATCATTTGTTCCCTTAGTCAGTGGTTTTGGTTGTTCTGTGCCCGCTTATATGGCAACGAGAGTATTAAAAAATGATCGTGATCGATTATTAACGCTCTATATTATTGGCTTTATGAGTTGCGGTGCAAAATTACCCGTTTATGTGCTGATCATTGGCGCTTTTGTAGCAGAGCAACAGGCAGGTAATATGTTATTTGCCATCTATATTTTCGGTGCATTATTAGGTGTCTTTGCGGCTAAAATTCTTAAAATAACGGTATTTAAGGGAGAAGATGAGCCCTTTGTAATGGAAATGCCAAAGTACCGCCTACCCACATTCAAACTGCTTTATCATACCGTTTCCGAAAAAGCGTTTATGTATCTAAAAAAAGCAGGGACTTATATTCTACTTGCTTCTGTCTTGATTTGGTTTGCAAGTAATTACCCCAAACAGCCTCAGATCGATGCACAGTACGCAAGCAAAATTGAACAAGTCGCAACCGATGAAAAGCAAGTTAATACCTTAAAAAATGAACTCGCACTGTATAAGCTTGAACATAGTTACCTCGGTATAATCGGACACGCATCAGAACCATTTTTTGCCCCGCTTGGATTTGATTGGCGTATGGCGGTTGCGCTTGAAACAGGATTAGCGGCAAAAGAAATTGTCGTTGCCACAATGGGGGTTTTATATGGACTAGGCAATGAACAAAATGAGCAAAGCACTAGCCTAGCGAATAAACTAAAAGCGAATATCAGCCTGCCTGCTGCTATTGCTTTCACCCTTTTTGTGATGATTTACTTCCCCTGTCTGGCCGCATCAATGGTGTTTAGACGTGAAGCAGGTGGCTGGAAACATTGGGGTTACCTCTTTGTTTTTACAACAGGAACCGCATGGATACTCGCCTTTATTGCGTTTAATATTGCCAGTGCTATATTTTCTTAGGAGATTTAATAATGTTTAAAGAATTATTTCTAGAGTTTCTCTATAACTTCTGGGCATTGCTTAATTCTATCGCTGTTTTTATTCTGATTGGCGTGATTGTTGCAGGTATTTTCAAGCATTTTTTACCCGATTCTTTTATTAAAAAACATCTAGGGCAACATAATTTTATCGCTAATATTAAGGCGGCTCTACTTGGTATCCCCCTACCGCTTTGCTCTTGTAGCGTTATCCCTTTTATTAGCGCCTTAAGAAAAGGTGGTGCTTCTAAAAGTGCTATACAAACCTTTTTAATCGCCACTCCTATTACAGGAGCTGATTCTATTCTTGCGACCTATGGTGTCTTTGGTTGGGTTTTTACTCTGTACCGCCTTATTTCCTCTGTTTTTATTGCCTTAATGGCGGGTCTATTCACCCTTTTTTTAGTAAAAGAGAAACAGGAGGAAATTAATCATAAGGACAATACCAGCAATAGCACGAAATACACGCCACTTGATCCTAGCAATAAACCTCCATTCGCTTATCCTGTTGGTAAACCCTTAAAGATCAAAGTGGTGAAAGCAGAGGATAAAGCTAGCATTCTCCAGAAAATTTTATCTTATGCTTTTGATGATATTTATAAAGACATTGCAAAATCTTTAATGATTGGCATCATAATAGGCGCATTAATCGTCACCTTTATGCCTGATAATCTTTCTGACTATATATCCTCTAGTCTTATATTAAATTATATTTTAGTGCTCGCTATTTCAATGCCATTATATGTCTGTGCAACGGCTTCTATTCCGTTGGGATTATCGTTGCTAGCCGCAGGTTTTTCACCAGGGGCTGCTTTTATCTTTTTAACCGCAGGTCCTGCAACGAATACCATTACAATGAGCGTGGTACTAAAAACATTGGGAAAAACCTCACTAATTATCTATCTATCCTCAGTTTTAATCGGCAGTTTATTGTTTGGTCTTCTCTTTGACAGCTTTTTTTCTCAAAGCTTTGCCTCTATTAATATTTTAAATGCAGACAAAGAAGACATTGGATTTATTGCACAAATATCCTCTGTTATTTTGCTTTATTTATCATTGAAATATATTTTTAATAAAGAAACTAAAATATTTAGTAAAGGTGGCTGTGGCAGTTGTGGCGGAGGGAGTTGTTCAAATTAATATCTAAATACAATAAGCTCAATGCTAATAAAGTGCCAAGGTAGATTTATTATATCCATCTACCTATACTCCAAACTCCTTAATTAATCCCCCCCCTTTACCTATGAAAGCAGAACTCCAATTTTTTATGTTACCTTCTGATGTAGAGACCTTTATTCACTTTGCAAAGGAGCATGTGGATACTATTAATCAGTCTGATCAATATTTTACTGTCGGTAATTGTGAGTTGGGTTTTAAACCTTCTCAACTGATTGAAAATACTTTAATGGTAGGCACATTATCGATTGATTCAGGCGGTTTAGATGATGGTTGTAGCGATCATTTACGCGCTAATAAAAGTTATCGAATATTACGCAAATGGATTAAAGAACATTATGATAATCGCCTCAGTACATGGGTAGAAAGTGAGCCACATAAAATGGGCAGAACACGCAATCAGTGGTTAGCTCCTGATGCTAAAGCTTGGAAGCAAAACAATGAAACGGCGCTTATGCGCTTTTCTCAGACTAGTCCTATACTGTTTGATATTGCGCCTGAATTTGTCACTATGGGGAGCATTGAACCTAAAGGGGAGAAATTCAAAGCACGTAGCTAGAATGAAAACGCTTCTCCTCACCCCTCCTATGACTCAGCTCAATACGCCTTACCCTGCTACGGCGTATTTAACGGGTTTTTTACGTCAACAAGGTTATGATACGGTACAACGTGATATGGCGATTGAGCTATTATTACAGTTGTTAAAAAAAGATACTTTAGATGAAATCATTGACATTATTGAAGCGAATTTTTCTACTATTGAGGATGAGGATTTACCCGATTCTATTTATTATTTTTTAGCACATTTTGAGCAGATCAAACGATGTATTGACCCTGTTATTCTTTTTTTACAAGGTAAAAATCCCAGCCTTGCTTTGCGTATTGCGTCACGAAAATTTCTTCCTGAAGGGGCTAAATTTGACGGTTTAAATGAATTACAACAAGCCTCTGGAGATGTATTGCAATGGGCGTTTGGTGATTTAGGAACGCAGGATAAAGCCAAATATTTAGCCACTTTATTTCTTGATGATGTTATTGATGCTA
>JALVEA010000080.1 GCA_027008665.1 Thiotrichaceae bacterium
TGCTACTGGCTAAAAATCGTAAGGTATTACTTTCTTTGCATGATTTATTCAAATCAGGGAAAATTGATAAATATTATCAAACATTGGTGTATGGACAGTGGAAATCAGGCAGACAGCATATTTGCAATACACTAGTGCGTGAGCGTGGTAGACAACAAAAAGTACAGGTACAAGAAGGTGGTAAAGTAGCGGAAAGTATTTTTTATCCTAAAAGGAAGTTTAAACAAATGACCCTGCTAGAAGTTAAACTACTCACAGGAAGAATGCATCAAATACGCACTCAGTTAGCAACGTTAGATTTTCCTGTAGTGGGGGATACGCAATATGGAAATTTTGCTTTAAATCGGGAGCTTAAAAAGACAATCGGTCTAAAACGACTTTTTTTACATGCTTTTAAAATACACTTCAAACTGCCTATTTCGGGTAAAACTTATCAGCAAGAAATTCCTTTAGCGCAGGATTTACAGCAAGTTATTGCGAATTTAAACGCTGGAAAATAGATCAATCCATGAAAAAAAAATATCAACTGATTATTTTTGACTGGGATGGAACCTTAATGGATTCCACCGCACAGATTGTCAACTGTATGCAGTTATCCATTGCCGAAATGAAGGCAGAAGCCCGTTCTAATGCAAGCATTGTAGAGATTATTGGCTTAAGTTTAGAAGAGGCAATCGAAGTGCTTTATCCCCAAGCCAGCCCTGCTTTTATTGCTGAAATGGCAACGGTTTATCGTGATTTTTATTTATTCAAAGATAAAACACCAAGTCCTTTATTCACTGGTGTAGTGGATATGTTAGATGAATTGCGACAAGATGGTTATGATTTAGCCATTGCAACGGGAAAATCACGTCGGGGCTTAGATAAAGGCTTAAATGAAACAGGTTTATATGACTATTTTCCCATTACGCGCTGTGCAGATGAAACACGCTCAAAACCTGATCCGCAGATGCTGAGCGAAATTTTAACAGATTATAATACAGATCATACTCGCGCATTGATGATCGGTGACAGTGAATATGATTTACAAATGGCAAATAATGCTAAAATAGATGGTATGGCGGTTAGCTATGGTGTTCATAGTTTGCAACGTTTAATGCAACAAAAACCGATTGCCTATAGTGATAAGGCAAGAGATATTTCAGTAAAAATTAAGGAATTAAATGGAAAACAATAAGATGCAAACAGAAAGTTTGCAAGCGATTCAATCATTAAAAGAAGTCGCACTAGCGGGTGTTAAAGAACAACGTGCCGCTCGGCGTTGGAAAATATTTTTTATATTGATATTTTTTTTGATGTTCTTTTTCTCAATGATGACCATCAAAACTCTTTCAACTATTAAGGATTCACGTTTTACTGTCGCAGAGCAATACACTGCATTAATTGAAATTAAAGGTATTATTATGCCCGATGCAGATGCGAGTGCAAAAAATATCATACCTGTGTTACAAGAAGCGTTTGAAGATGAGAAAGTCAAAGGTATTATTCTTCAGTGTAATACTTCAGGGGGGAGTCCTGTTCAATCGAGTCTTATTTATGATGAAATTATGCGCTTACGTGACTTGTATAAAGACAAACCTATTTATGCAGTTGCCGAAGATTTATGTGCATCAGGTGGTTATTTTATTGTCTCTGCGACTGAAAAAATTTATGCCAACCCTTCTACCTTAATTGGTTCAATCGGGGTAAGAATGCAATCTTTTGGCTTAGTTGAGGTCATGAAAAAAATTGGTATTGAAAGTCGTGAAATGACAGCGGGCAAATATAAAGCATTAATTGACCCTTTCAAACCTAGAACTCCTGAAGCAGAAAGCCATATTAAAAAAATGCTTAAAACAACACATGAACATTTTATTAGCGCGGTAAAAAAAGGGCGTGGGGATCGTTTAAAAGATAATGAAGATATTTTTAGTGGTTTATTCTGGACAGGTAAAGACGCTAAAGAACTCGGGATTATTGATGAGTTTGGCAGTACCGAGTCAGTTGCACGTGATATCTTCAAAGCAGAAACTATTATTAATTTCAGCCCTAAAAAGACATTTTTAGATAAACTATCGAACCGCGTTGGAGTCTCTGTTAGCAATTATTTATTACAAAGTGATTTGCCTCAAACGGTACTTTATTAGCCTAGTATGATTTAATATAAGCAACACTTTTTACCCTAATGCTCAAGGATGGCAAATAAAATATGACAACAGAAGTAATCGAGCAATCAAAATCCTTTTCCTTGTGGCGATTAATTGCGAAAAATCCAGCAAGAAGCTTTATTATGCTTTTTTTAGTGGTGCTTTCTTCTATTTCTTTTTATACCACTTATGATGGTTTAGTGCGTTTTTCATATGGTAGCTTTGAGCAAACGCCGACCGTTTTTATTGTGGTCTTGTTTCTATTTGTTAGTGTATTGCAGGGGATGTTGCTCTTTTCTCTGTTTGAAATGTTGCGAAGTCGCTTAGTGCTTAAATTTACTTGGTTGCTTGTTTATATTGTCACAATGGGCGTTAGTGTCTTTTTTAGTTATAGTTTTTATTACAATCTATTTCGTGCCGATAGCTATGCCTTTGATAACTTCTCAGCACAATTATTAAGGGTTAAAAACTCTGCTTTAGATTATAAAGATGCTTTTAAATCAGTTCAGGAAAATACAAATAAATTAGCAGCCTACTCACGCGCAAAAGCAAAAGAAGAAAGAGAACGCGGGGGAACTTGTGGTTATATCTCCCCACCTAATTCAGGACCAAGAAGCCGTTATCGTGATAAAGAAGACCGTATTTTCAAAGCATTATCCAACGATATTACAGGATTATATAACTCGGTATCAAAAGATATTGTAGAGTTAGAAAAACTAGTGGATGAATTTAATCAAAAAAAGATGTCAACCGATGATATTCAAAATGCAATGAATCGGACCGTACAACGCCTCAATAGTTATCAATCCAATGGTAATATTCTCAATTTAAAAACAACGCTACGCTCGCATATGTACGAAGGGCGCGTCACTGATGGTATCGATTCATCCAACACCCCCATTACCTGTCCTGATGATAATATTGATATAAAAGGCACGGGTATTATTAAACAAATTGAAGGATTGCCACGGGTTAAAGAAGTTAAATTATTTGATCCTAATAGTGATAAAGCGGTATTAACCCGCGCCCTAACTGTTTTTATGTCGATCCCGAAGGCTATTATCCCTAATTCTTGGCTAAGCAATATGTTTGGTCCAAATGCAACCGATGAAGCCGAGGCAACTAAAATATCATCAATTGACTATGCGCCTCTCTTTTTAGGCGGTCTAATCGATTTATTTATCTTTATCGTTGGTTTAGCCGATGGTATTGAAAACCAACGACGTAGCTGGGGAGATCAAAAATACAAAGGACGTTATATTAATATCGATGATATTCCATCCTTTGCTCAAGTGGGTAATGGCTATCTCTTCTTGGATGCTTTTCGTCAACATATTTACCGAAGTCGAACAGGCACGCATTTAGTCGTTCCAGCGACAATGGATCAATTAACCCCCGAACAACGCGGGGTACTTGATTTAGCAGAAGCATTAGAATCCGCTAAGCTAATTGCTCCGCCTAAATCACTCAATATAGAATTTTCACAACTGCATAAAGGTATTCAAGCCTCATTACTTGATGTGTATGAAGACGCAGAACAACGGCTGTATACACGTTACACCTTACCTAAAAAATTATGGAATGAATTACAACAAGCTTATTATGCTTGGCATATTCATCATGAAATTCCAGATTAATAGGTTGGAGTCCAAGCTTTAGCTTGTGCGAGTGACATTTGCTGGACGGGTTTTGTAAACCCGTCCACACCGTTTAAATTTTGCGTAAAGATTGAAGTATTTGCTATTAGAAACATTGCGACGGGGTAAAAGAAACCCCGTCGCGCTAAAATGACGCATAGAAAAAGTGCAAACTACTTTAAATACTGATGCAGTAGTGTCTTTGAGACACCTTTAGCAGAGATAAAGGAAATCTGCGAACAGTGTCGTAACTGTTGCGCTATCATTGATCGGGCAAGACGTTCAATCGAATTAGAACGAGTCATTATAACAGGATAAATCTTTTCGCTAGCGCAAAGTCGCTTTAGTTTGTCTGAGTATAAACTTGCAAGAGAATCTAAACGTTTTCTAATAATGTTTTCTTTTCCTTGTAATAAGGTACGTTCACGTTTTATGGCAGGGTTACTAAAAGCATCTGAACGTTGGTCTAAGTGATTAATCGCCTCTAGTTTTTGTTTAAGCTGTCGCGCATGTCGATAAAAGGTTTTACTATAAGCGACTAACTGATGCACAGTCGTTTTTTGTTTCATTTTTTGTCTGATATCTTTGGCTTTCATTTGATCTTGTTGTTGTTTTTTTAATTCAGCTAACATATTGCGCCTTTTTTTATCTGCCTGTTTTTTTATATATTGATGTGTTTGTCGTTGTTGTTGTAAACGATTTTCAGGAATAATTACTTTAGTTTTAAGTGTTTGTACCGCTTTTTGTTGTTGTTTCTGTTTTTTATTTCTTTCAAATTCTGCACGACGCTGTTTGACTAATG
>JALVEA010000081.1 GCA_027008665.1 Thiotrichaceae bacterium
GCGCGCATTTGCCCTATTACTAATGTTGCAGTATCCACATTTGAGATATTAAAATCCCCTTGATCACTATCATTTGCATCACTGAGTGCTTTATTATTCAGTTTCATCGAGCCTGCTTTATAATGCGTATGCTCAGGTGTCGGGTCGGTGATAATCAAATTTTCAGTCATACCATCACCAACCGCATTAAGTGATATTTTGTAGGTAACCGTACTCCCTGACATGATTCTATTTTTTCCATAAGGGTCAATAATACTAAGAACAGATTTCTCCATACTAAGGTTTAAAGCAGTGGTTATATAAGTGCCTACTGCCTCATCTTGACCATGATCTTTTAGCAAAACAAGCTCGACACCGTTATCCCCCACAGAGGCAATTGACTCGCCTGCAATATGGTCATTAACACCTACCGAGGTTGAAGTTGCACGAAGCATCACCTTACCCGTTGTTGAGCGTTGCAATCTGTCAGGAATATTACTTAATACATAAATAATCACTGATTGATCAGGTTGCAGTAGAATTTTCTCTCCGTTAATACCATATTGCTTATCTAGTTCATTATTTGTAGTTACGCTCTGTTGCAACCCTTGAAGATTATTGCTCTCTATCCAAATTGAAGTCACAATAGGATCAAAATGATCACCTGTAAGCGTGCTATTAGTGCTTAATAAAAAGGCTTCTGAACCATTGCCATTATTGGTTAACTGAAAACTTAATAGGCGATTATTTGCTGGACTTGGTACTGTCACCTCTTGGCTATCCAATGAAATTAAATCCAGATTTAATACCTCTGCTACGGTAAATTCTGTTGAGGCACGCAAGCCCTGTTGAGGCAGACTATCCGCGGTCACAATGACACTATTGCTAATAACAGTACCCGCTACAACGCCTTGTGCTTGTAGATTCAAGGCAATAAAGATAAACAATAGACTAACTAGAATTAGAGATAATCGCTTCATAGTGTTTATTTGTCGCACAAGAAATAACCCGCAAAAAACGGATTGATTGAATATTAGAAACAAAGTCTCTAAAAGCAGTGCACAAGTTATATTATTTTAATTATTAGACAATCAGTTTAAGTTGCTTGTTATTAACTTAATCTGAATCCTTAACCTATAGAAGCTAAGTTCAGACAAATGGATATTGAATAATCCTACCAATCAAGATAACTTGCTAAAATCCAAAAAGTAGCTTCACACTGCGCGATATTTCTGCCCAAGAGTAGGTTTCTAATGCACCTGTATAAAGTGCTAAAAAGAGAACTAAGGTGGATGTGTACAAAAGGGTTAAATAATTTGCCATTAGATGTTTTAGCCATAATTTATCATCTGTTGACTGTTGTATTGCGACTATATTGCCACGGTTTGTCCAACGCTGTCTTGGTAGGCGGAAAAGGATGTAGATTTTAATCATCGCATTGCTGATTTGTAGAATATAAATCAAAAAGGGAAAGGATAAATGAATGCGCCCAGCATAACGAAAGATAAATAAAGAGATAGTAATGCGCGTTATTCCTAGCCATGCAAGATAGAGGGGTAGAAAAGACCATCCTAGTTTGGCAGTTAATAAAATCGCCGCTATTGGACTAACAAGCGAAGTCCAAATAACCAGTCTTTGATCTATTAAACACCACCAAATATAAAAGGGTATTTTTTTAGGTCCTAAGGCAATAGCTCGTCCATTATTACGCAGCATATTACCACTCCAACGCAATAGGTTTTGCAAGGTACGCGCAAAACCATTACCTGACACATGCTCAACGGTATATACCATTGCATCCCTTATATAGAGCATTTGCGCTTTATTTTTTAAGAGTAAATACCATGTGCTTTTGTCATCACCTGAAAGAAAACGAAAACGCCCCCAAAGCCAATGGTCAATATAATCATTTTCAAGTCGGTCAATAAAATCGGGTGTGGTAATAATTTGTGAGCGAAACATAGAAAGTCGCCCTGTGAGAGTAAGTACACGCTTAGACAAGGCATGGGATTGCATCATTAAATGACGTTGTGCAAAGCGTAGTTCGGTCATTTCTGCCATCCATTTTGGCCCGTGAAAAATAGCTTTTTCATCCGTTGTTAAGGCATGAAGATTAGGATTTAAATGAAAGAAAGGGACGCATTTTTTTAAAGTTCCTTGGGTCATTAAGGCATCACCATCCATTAAGATAACGGGGGCATCTTTAATTACACCATGACGAGATAAAGAGCGTAGACATTGCCCTAATGCAATGCGTTTATCGGGTAATGTCTGACGGATTGCAATCACCTGAAAGGCGGTATTTCCTACGTGTTGCTGTACATAATCACGTACAATTCTTTCATCTTGAGGATCAGCACTTAGATAAAGTGTAGCAGGTACAGCCAGGCTACGGCATTCTCGCAATATACACTCTAGCAAGGCTTCTGTGGTTTCTTTTTGTTCTTTATAACTGGCAATCACAAAATAAATATGAGGTGGTTTCCAGCCACTTTTATATAATGCATTGGCTTGTTTGCGTAATTTAGGAAAAGTGACAAACTCATAAATCAATGCACGAATTAAATTTAAAAACCACCAGCTATAACGCCACAAGCCGATTGTTGCAAAAAGCACAATCAAACGATGTTGAAATAAATCATTAGACTCCTCTGACATAAAATGAATTAGCAGATAAAGACAAGATAAATAAATTAATAAATTAAATAAATCGATAAAGCGCCATTTAAAATGACGCTCTGATTGTAAATGATTAAAATATGCCATGAGGTAGTCTCTACGAGCTTATTACTTTGAACCTGATGGCACTGTAAAGAGATTATTATGAGATGTAATCTTTAAGAGAGACTAAATTGTATAGATAGGCGATTGAAGGAAGATTTATTAATTTTTATTATAACAAAAGCAATCAACGGTATGATCATTCACCATGCCTGTTGCCTGCATTAGTGCATAGCAAATCGTTGTTCCAATAAACTTAAAGCCTCGTTTTTTAAGATCCTTATACATTCGATCGGATTCTACTGTGCTAACAGGAACTTCAGAGCTGTGCTTCCAATGATTGACCTTCGTTTTCCCACCAACAAATTGCCAAATATAAGCATCAAATGATCCAAATTCTTTTTGTATTTTTATAAATTGTTTTGCATTGCTCACCGTTGCATTGATCTTGAGTTTATTGCGAACAATTTCAAGATTATTTAATAATATTGCTATTTTAGCCGCATCATATTTTGCGACTTTATTGACATCAAAATTATCAAAAGCAATTTTATAACCCGTTCGTTTATTTAAAATCGTTGACCAACTTAAACCAGCTTGTGCGCCTTCAAGGGTTAAAAACTCAAACCACAAACGATCATCATGCACGGGTACTCCCCATTCTTGATCATGATAGGCTTTTTCTAGTTCACTGCCATTTCGCGCCCATTCGCAACGTATTTTAGACATTATTTAACCACCTTATTTTATGTGAAATAAGCGATTATAAGTACATCTTGCTGACAACATTATGTCAGTAGAAATTATTAGATTAATTTTGTGTAGGCACTCAAAAATTGTGTAAGTATTATAGGAAAAAATACCTACACAGTTTCTCAGCTCAAGGATAGTTGATAACCTCAAGAATATCTTCAAGTTCTTTTATTAATTGACGTGTCAACTGATCTGTTTCGTTAGTATCTTCTTCTACTTTTTCACCAGCTAGCTTATGGCGTGCACCACTGATGGTATAACCTTGCATATAGAGAAGATCTCGAATTTGACGAATTAATAGTACATCTTGACGTTGATAATAACGACGATTTCCTCGTCGTTTCATGGGCTTTAAATTTGGGAATTCTTGTTCCCAATAGCGTAATACATGCGACTTAACAGCGCATAAATCACTCACTTCACCGATGGTAAAATAGCGTTTCCCAGGAATAATAGGAAGTTCGTTATTATTACTCAGCTCCAACATAGCTTTCTACTCTTTGCTTAAGTTTTTGCCCTGGACGGAAGGTGACAACACGTCTAGCACTAACAGGAATTGGTTTTCCTGTTTTTGGATTCCGACCTGGACGTTGTTTTTTATCACGTAACATAAAATTGCCAAAACCAGACAGTTTTACATGCTCACCTGTCTCTAAAGCAATGCGAATTTCTTCGAAGAACATCTCGACGAGTTCTTTGGCTTCACGTTTATTCAATCCTACCTTATTAAAGAGATTTTCGACCATATCAGCTTTGGTTAATGTACTCATGTTGTGCTTACTCCTACCCTTTAAATTGTTTATAAAACACATAATAATATATAGATTTATTTTATTATATCAATAAAGCAATCAATAAGTACACTAAGCATGAGGTACTTATTGATTCTCTATTATTATTAAATGGCAAATTTAAAGATTAAATCATTATTGTCGCAAGCTAGCTCCCGTCTCCATTTTTAAGACATTAGTGATAGTTTCAATGTAACGAGTAATATCCTGCTCTTGTAGAGTGCGTGAAAAGTCTTGAAAAATCAAGCCTAAGGCTAGACTTTTTTGTCCTTTTGCTATACCTGCACCAATATAGACAT
>JALVEA010000082.1 GCA_027008665.1 Thiotrichaceae bacterium
CGGCGTTTTTATTGCCATTGGTCATCGACCCAATACTGATATTTTCAAAGGACATCTTGAAATGAAAAATGGCTACCTATCAGTGCAAAGTGGAACATCAGGTAATGCAACTCAAACCAGCATCGAAGGGATATATGCAGCAGGCGATGTGATGGACCATGTTTATCGTCAAGCAATTACCTCTGCAGGTACAGGCTGTATGGCGGCACTTGATGCTGAAAAATACCTCGATGAATTGGCAGAAAAAGAATAATTGATGAGCAAAAATTTTTTAACCTTTTTAGACCCTTATGCCAGTGATGAACCTTTTCCTCCTGTTGAACTAGCATGGGATGAACCCAATGGTTTACTGGCTATGGGAGGTGATTTGTCATCAACTCGTCTTATCAATGCCTATAAATCTGGGATTTTCCCTTGGTTTAGTGAAGAAGAGCCGATTTACTGGTGGTCTCCTAACCCGCGCGCTGTTCTTTATCCACACAAAATCAATTTTCGTCGCAGCCTACGCAAGAATATGCGTAATAAAGGCTACAGAATAACGATTGATCATTGTTTCAAAGAAGTCGTATACGCCTGTGCCGCACCACGTGCGCGTGATCACGCAAGTGGAACATGGATAACAGAGGAAATGTTTAAAGCTTATGTCGAACTACACAAACTCAATATTGCACATTCTATTGAAGTTTGGAATGCTGATGGAAAATTGGTAGGAGGGCTTTATGGAGTTGATACAGGAAAAGTATTTAGTGGTGAGTCTATGTTCAGCATTGAACGCGACACATCAAAAATGGCTTTTATTGCACTCGCTAAAACCCTACAACAATGGGACTATCTCCTCATTGATTGCCAAATTGAAAATCCACATTTATTCAGTATGGGTGTTGAAAATATCCCACGCCAACAGTACCTAAAAATACTCCAATCTAACACACTATTAAGTGAAAGTAGCTCACCACTGCGGCAGTGGAAGATAGAAATTGATAGTGCTGAATTATCTCATTGGAAGCCTAAAGTTAAATGAATAGGGTCTCAATTTAGAAAGAATAAGCCTTTGCAAGATTATTAAATAAAACACGGCTCATACCTGTAATCTTAAGGAACCTATCTAATTCTGTGGCTAAAGTTGAGGATTGATAAGACTCCTGCATAACCTGCAAACTAAAGCCTAATACTGCAATAATCGCCTCCGTTATTGCAATCAGTTTTTCAGAGTCATGACCAAATAATTCAAAGAGTATTGGCGTTAAATTACGTTGAATCTGCGTCATAGCCCCTGCCATAAACTCCACAGGTAATTCGATTTTCACATGCACATCACCAACATGATAAAGAAATTTTGTATACTCATCGTCAAAATCATTAGTAAATAACCCTTTAAGCCATGCTTCGTGGGTTTTTTTCAGCCCCTCTGATTTCCCTTCAAGAAAAGGTCTTGCCTTATCTATTTTATCAAGCTCTGCATAAAAAGCGTCTGTAACCTGTGATAAATGAGGCGTCAATTCTTCTGCTATTTCTTTCAAAATTGCTTCGCGCTCAACGGTAAGACCAGAAAAAGCTTTGCAGTAAAGAGTTAGTTCTGTAATATTTATTTCAGTCATTTTTTTATCGTCATCTAGTTGAAATTTAGAAAGTTTCAAGTAATTTAGGCTATCTCAATAAGGTGCATAACCGTTATTCCATGCGCCAATTAAGATGGCTAATTTAATTACTTAGACCATAGAAGGTAGACCAATAAAGACTTAATATCTTAATAAACTGAGGTTATATGATAATTTCATGCATGCACATTTAGGAACTTCTAAATAATACATCTACCCATTAAACCGTCCTCAAGAGAACAAATATGAGGTGTATTTATTTCCTTGGAGTAACCTTACTCAACTTATCATATCCCTTTATTAATAGAGTATGCATTTTCCAATCACTTTGTAGAGAAAACAAGCTTTCACCTCGTATCAGTGCCTCCGCTTGTTGTAGATATTTCTCACCAAAAAGTTTGCTAATAGATTGCTTATGCTGACTATGCTTTTGCCCTCTATTATTTAATTTAAACTGCAATAAAGCATCCACACAACGATAGGTTTTTAAACGTTCTTGATCTAATTGAGCAAAGTAAATTAACCACTGACAACCCTCTAAAGACTCTTCATCATTCCCAGTTTTTAGCGCTAACAATGTTTTTAATTCCGCAACACGAAGATCCGACCAAATACTATCTTTATCCGTAGCCAAACCAATAAGTGCTGCAACGGGTTGTTGATCATCCAAATCTCTATTATTTAAATCAACTAATAACTCTGCTTGCGCTTGTTGTGTAGTGTCCTCAAAACCTAAAATACGCTCTCGTAAATCCATGCCCGCATTATTATTAGCCCAAATTAAATCATCAACAGGATAGATTTCAGACATGCTCGGCACAATAATACGGCAAGCATAGACACCTAAATGATCATAGTCTGCAATATAAAGATCTAACTGATCCTCATGGATTAGTTGACAAAGATAGTTGAACTCCTCTTCTGTAGAAGCTGTAAAATCCCAATCACTAAAGCTATAATCTGCTGATTCAGAGAGATAATCCCAATGGATAATGCCACTGGAATCAATAAAATGCGTCTCTAAATTTTGCAAGCTAGCAACTTCATCCAGATCAAAACCAGGCATTGCAAAATCATCCAGTGCATTCAAACCTCGCCCTTGTAGTAATTCGGTTAATGCACGCTCTAACGCCACTTCAAAACTAGGATGTGCACCAAAACTTGCATAGCAACCTTGGTCTTTAGGATTTAATAAAGTGACACATAGCACAGGATATTTCCCCCCTAATGATGCATCTTTTACTAGCAAGGGATAACCCGCCTGTTCTAATTCATTAATACCTGCTTGAACAGAGGGGTAACGTTGTAGTATTTGTTCGGGAATATCAGGCAAACAAATTCCTTCGGCAATAATTTTAAATTTAATTGCACGTTCAAAAATTTCTGACAAGGCTTGCACCCTTGCCTCTGCCATTGTATTGCCTGCTGACATACCATTACTAACGTATAAATTACCAATAATATTAACTGGAAAATAAATCGTTTCATTATCACGCTGACGCACATAGGGCAAAGCACAAATGCCACGAGAAATATTTGCAGAATTAGTATCAATAATCATCTCAGGGGAAAGTTCTTGTTCATCATTATAAAATGCCCACAGCGTTTCACTTAATAGACCGTCTGGCATCTTAGTACCATTTGGTTTAAACCATTTTTCATTGGGATAATGAACAAACTCTGCCTTAGCACGTTGATCACCTAAATAATAATCAGCCCAAAAGTAATTACAGGCAAGCCGTTCAAAAAATTCACCCAATGCACTGGCTAAAGCCGCTTTTTTAGACGCACCTTTACCATTAGTGAATAACAGTGGACAATCCCGATCACGAATATGCACTGACCAAACATTGGCAATGGGATTTAACCAAGATTGTTCTACAATATTGTAATCGAGCGCTTGTAATTTTTGTTGCATACTCGCTATAGAGTCTTCTAGCGCTGCATCTTTACCAAGGATATGTGTTTGTGACATGTCTATTATTACTTACTATTTGAGGAAAGAAGAAACGGATTATAGTCGTTCTAACAATACTTCAAGCAACTGAAACCATTTATTTTTATTATTTTATGACAACTTCTGAGACAACAGCGACTAAATCGAGCAATAAAAAGCGCCTACCTTTATGGTTCTGGATTTTAATATCTTTTTTAACCGCCCTCGGGGTGGTTTCTTTTGCTTTGTATTTAATTAAATATACTCAGCTTACAATCGCCGCACAAAAAGATCAGACACCGTTAATCTTGCAACGTAATATTTTATTACAACAAAGTGATATTTTACAAAGTAACTGGTTAAAAACACTTAATCCGCTAGCTAAAAAAATTCAAGGTGATCTTATTTGGAGCAATCAACAACAAAAAGGATTTATGCGCTTTGCCAATTTACCCAAACTTTCTAGTGGACAAATTTATCATCTATGGGTTTATGATTTAGAACAAGATTTAAAAAAACCCATTTCTGCCACACAGTTTCAATCTGAACCACACGCTAAGAAAGAATTTTTAGTTGAAATTGTTCCAGAAAAAATAGTAAAAAAACCTTATAAATTTATTTTAAATTTAGAGACTGAGGGAGAGGCAGAGCAAGTCTTGTTATTGGCTCAACCTTGATTCTTAATTTAAAACAAATAAAAAAGACACAAAAAAGCTCGCCAAAAGGCGAGCTCCGAAGGGTTAGTCTAAGCGCTAGGATCTTATGACTTCTTCTCTACAGATGTAGTCGTTGTCGCTGCTTTTTCTTGAGCTTCAATACGCTTAAGCATTTCCGTAGCTTGTGCAATTTGTGCTTTTAGCGCAGCTTTCATTTGAGCTGCTGATACAGGAGCCACTGGTGCTTGAGCAACATTAGCAGCTTGAGCGTTTGTACCATTAGATCCGACTGCATTAGCTGCGCCATTACCTGCAGCCGTTCCGTTACCTGTTGCATTA
>JALVEA010000083.1 GCA_027008665.1 Thiotrichaceae bacterium
TTCAGCAAAACTAGTAGAGGTAGCGAAGAGAGAAACCATTGCAATGGCTAAGGGGAGTTTTTTCATAACTATTTCCTAATTTATTATTTTATATAATTAGATAGAGGCTGAATTTGAGACACAAATACGAATTCAGATAATAGGCTCTGAACGCTGGGGGGCGATCAGATAGGTATAATATTACCCTGCTATTGTCGTGCTGTCATTACCGTTAGTCTAGTTTGATATATCAATTTGAACTTTCCCGACGGAGTGTATTTTTCCAATTTTATTAGGAATATTAAGCACGGGTTTAGTTTCTTTTTTGTCATCAAATAAATCTAATTGATATTTTCCAGGAGGGACAGAAATCAAACGAATACGCCCTGTACGATTGGTAAAAAAGGTCAGGGGTTTTCTTTTAGCATCCATTGCAATCAGTTCTCCACCTTTTAAGGCTAAGGGCTTTCCTGATAAGTCCACTAGCGTCGCATCGACAATGACACCGGGTTCACCGCCTGCTTTTAATAAATAGCCTTGTTTATAGCCTGATTTAAGCGTAAATTCGCTACTTTCAATATCGCTACCTAAGGGAAGCGCCGTACTGTCTACATTGATCGTATTATAATGATAGGAGGAGATATTAACGACCGCAGGGTTTGCATTTTTTTGAATCAAGCCTTGATAATGATCAGGTAAAGCGTTTCCTTCTGAACGAGAAAAACCTGAGCTTCCTTTGATAACGGCAATATCTTTATCTTGATTTTTAGGCCCTGTTACAATCGCAAAACTATCGCTAATTGGCTTACTTAGCGCAAATTGTCCATCCGCAAATGATAAGGCTGTTTTTACTCTTAGATCACTACGCGCTCTGTATTTCTGTGTACTACCTTCTGTTTTAGTCACACTTTGAGAAAAGCCTATTTCAGCAATTTCACCCCGATAACTCACATTTGCATTCAGGGTATGGCTACCTTTTCTTGAGTAAGTACTCAGTGATCCAGCGAGACTATCTTTTCCGGTATTGCTTTTAGGGCTAATAAAAAAACTATTAATCACGCGATCATCGAGACTATCGTAACTGCTACTTAGGGTTTTATGGCGATCTTTTTTATTCTTTTTGGCCAGTGGCATATTGAAACGGAGATTAATGGATTTATCTTTTTGTCTATTATTTTGATAACGTAGTTGAGCAGAAATAGAACCACCTTTTTTAAAGGTTTTATTGAGACCAATATTAGCAGAATAAGCAGCATCGTCTTGTTGATAAGAGGTTTCACGCTGAATATTGAGATTTGCATGCAGATTCTTTGCTATTTTTTTGGCAATATTGGCAGATACTCGGCTTTCAATCTGTGCCTGATCCGTTGAATGCAATTGCTGTTTGTCTAAAGAATAGCTCAATGCCGTAAATTCTTTATCAAAATAATCCCCTGAGGCTGAAAACTGTATCGCATCCTTTTTCTGTGCAGGAGGGCTGTATTTATAATCAAACCCTGCGGCATAAGCTTGTTTATTGGTGCTTGTTTTAAGTTGACTCAATCGTCCGCTGACACGACCTATTGGTGTTGGCATTAGGGCATTTACCCCTACTTGAATATTTTTACCATCGCTTAAAAAGCTTGTTTCAGCAGTTAAATGATTATTTAAACCTGTTTTATAATGCCCACTGACCAAGATTGCGGAACGATCATAGTGATATCGCTCTGCTGAACGATAAGAAGGTACACCCACCTCTAGTGCATAAGCGGATGAGCCTTGTTTTAATAAACTCTGATCTTTTAATAAAGAAAAGGATTGTTCGCTTGTTTTCCCTGTTTTGTCGGTTATTTCTAAGCGAATTTTATTCACACCTGATGTCAAATGTAGATCAGTTAAGGAATATTCACCTGCATCCAGTTTTTTTTTATCCTTTAAAAAACCATTAATATAAATTTTTACCTCACTATCTCGTTCTAAAGTGAATAAATACGGTGAGGCAGATTCTGTTTTTAAATAAGGATTAAGTGCGCTCATTTTTTCAATCCGCAGACCAGCAATAGGAATACCCTGCTGATAATTACGGTACTCGGTATTCATATCGCCCAAGGTATAGCGATGTAAATTTTGAGGATCATCGACAACCAGTCGTGTTGAATCCCGCGACCATTGTTGCTCTCGATCATTGCGCCATGTTGCACGGTTTTCTAGCACAGCCCCTTTTATATTGAGAACAGAGCTTGTTTGTAATCGTTGTTTACTCTCATAAGAAGAGTCATTGTAATCAATCTTTGCATCAAGATTGGTATAAGCGCTAACCGTGGCAGCCTGAGCTAGCTCGTTATCTGCTGGATAATGTTTTTCCTTACGTTTTCGCCCCAATGTCAAAGGGATTGGAAGACGCATTTTTAGTGGAATTTTCAACTGTAAACTAAGATTAGCTTGATCAAAATGAGAGCTGATTCCCGCTTTTTTTAAAGCAATAAAAGCAGTACGTTGTTGATCAGCAAGGGAGGCAAGCAGTGGTTTTAAATAACGTGGTTTTAGAGTTACCTTTAAAACGCTTAAAAGAGGCTTGGTTTCTATATGGGTGATTTTTTTTCTATCATCACTGTAAATTTTCAATTGAGCAACTTCTCGATTGCCAAGCTGTAAAGTGACGGACAACTGTGAAGGGAGTTGTCGCTTTGTTCCAAAAGCCTTTGCATAAAAGGCTTGTAGATCGACTGTCTGTGTTTTCTCTTTTTCAGCATCCGCCCAAAGATAAGCCACAGGCAATAACGCAATAGAAAATAAGAAGAATTTAATTAAGGGACTCATAGCAGATGGTAAATTTATTATTTTTATAATTGACAGAATGTATTACACAGCATTGACTTCCTTGTCTGTAACTTCCTCAGGAGTTTTAACGCTAGTTTGTGTGATTTGCACAAGCTAAAGCTTGGACTCCTGCCTCTAAATTATGAGAAATTACTCTTGCCTCCCCAAGCAAGAAGACTTTTTTAATTAAAACTCAACTGTGCAGACCAGTTTTTATCAATATTTATATTAGCAGGATAAGTAATAGAAAAATCACGTTGCGCACCTGCAAGAATGTTTTTTCCTTCAACCTCCTTCACTTGAGCACCACTTAACTGCAATGTTTGCTGTTGATTAGATAGATTGATTTTTAGATTATCCAATAAAGCATGCTTTGTTCCTGAATTTTTAACAGAAAAGGTCAACTTATTACCTGAACGGTGCAGATTATTAACAGCAAGCTTAGGTGCTATTCCTTTAGGGGAGATATAAATTGACCCAACCACGGTCATTACCATTTGAACACCTGTATTTTTTCCCTTACTTAAATTCACAGGAACCTGCTCAGCCACAAAACGATAAGCCAATTCCTTACTAGGATTTTGCTCCCCTAACCATTGCACCCGAACCTTTTGTGTTTTATTAGGTGCAATAACTGCCTGAGGAGGATAAACCATAAAAGAATCATCGGCGGCTTTTTGAGACTCCGTTCCATCAACACGTTGCTCTCTAGTTGTCACCGAAAACTGTACCGCAATAGGCGTATCAGCCGTATTAGTGACACGAAACACCTGCTCAGCCCCAGCACCTGCGGGAGCTAAAGAAGCAAATAAAGGCTTTAACCCAAAAGCAGAAAGGGTAGGGGAAAGTAAACTTAAACCAAGAAAAACAATAAAAGAAGTAATTTTAAACATTGCTTGAACACCTTATTTTAATTATAAAAACGGCGTATAAGCATACGACATGGGTCAAATAACTGGCAATAAAATAATGATAAGAGGCGTTTGCCATTAAATATCAATAAAGCTTAGGGAGTGTATTGATAAAGGTTCTTGAGACCTGATACTGCTGGGATAATTGGGTAATACCACCCCAAATATTGCTTTGATAAGCTTCAATAGAAAGCGCTGAACAGATTTCAAGCGTTAAATCTTGACGGCGTATAAATTTAGGAACCGTTGGAAGGGAATATATTTTCTCAGGTAAGTGAGTTTTTTCGCTATCATTGTTAAAGTGCCTCTGCTGGAATGCAGATTCTAGGACGTTCTCGGACTATGGCGAACTATATTTTGGTGGAGGCGGGGGGAATCGAACCCCCGTCCGTAAATCCGCTGCCTGAAGGCGCTACATGCTTAGTCACTCTATTAGTTTAACCAGTAGCTACCCGAGAGACAGGGTTTCTACTAGCGGTTTTGGTAAGTTTTAACGACTCCGCCCCAAACGTGCTTCGTGCGCGATCCTGTATAAATGATCTTCGACACTGGGTCTACAGGAGAACTCAGGCGAAGATTTAGCTAACTTATTAAGCAGCTAAAGCGTAGTTGTCATCATTGGCAACTAAAAGTTTTCAGCTAGTGTTTTAGTGGTCACTGGATCCACTGCATGCTCCCAAGGTTTTGTAATCTACGTCGAAGCCAGGTCGCCCCCGTTGTATTACTCAATACCCGAAGTAAGTGTGACAGTCTACCGCTTCTTAAAGTTCCTGTATAGATTATTTTGTTAGGTGGTACGA
>JALVEA010000084.1 GCA_027008665.1 Thiotrichaceae bacterium
CTGGCGTTGCGTCTGAAAAAACAAGAACCATAAAACTGATAATGGCATAATCTTTTACTCCAAATCAAACCAATGGAGTTATCTAATGAGTCGTAGCCGTTATAGAATCTATGAAACACATTATCCTTATTTTCTAACCCTCACGATCAATAACTGGACTCCTTTATTCACACGTCCTGCGACTACAAAAATTATACTTGATGCATTGCAATATCGCCGAGAGAATCGTGAATTTACCCTTCATGCTTATGTTATTTTAGAAAATCATATACATTTAATTGCACAATCTGAGCAATTAGATAAAGAGATGGCTTCATTTAAAAGTTGGACTGCCAGACAGATCATTGACATGCTTAAAACGCTTAATGCAAAACGTGTTTTAAAACAATTAGTATTTTTTTTAAATTATACTATTGAATCAAAAACCTCTTTAAAAGAGAACTCAAAACTACACCTATTATTTAAATCAAAATGGTACTTCTCCTCTTTAAACTCTCCTTGTAGTTTATAGTTACCATTTTGAAGTAGATAGACCTCTGCAAACATCCCTGCTGGTTCAACTAAAATGTAATATTTTACCCCATTTTGTGCATAGAGCAGTGACTTAAAGTTTCTATCTTTGGTTTTGGTTGAGGGTGATAGAACTTCAAAGATAATCTTAGGTGTTTTAGAGAGGTAGGCTTTTGGGTTTTCTAAGTTGCAAACGACTAAACTATCAGGTCTTACAACTGTTTCATCATTTATTTTCCAATCTACTTCTGGTAGGACTTTGCACTCTTTACACCCTTTTAGTTTTGTTTTTAGTTCAGCACCAATATTTAAGTTTATCTCTTGATGTGTAATATTAGGAGCAGGTGCCATGGCATAGGGTATGCCATGGATGAGTTCCCAGTCACCCTCCCACTCTTTATAGTCATCATAGGTGTAGTTTGGTAGATATTCATTTTTATAAGCTAACATGGGAATTCCTTTAATACTTTTATTTATTATAACAAATTTCAGCGCGACGGGGCATATTGCCCTGTCGCAACGTTTTCGCCTCGTCACCACGCGCCGGCGTGGTGATGCAGTTAGCAACGCGCTGGCGTTGCGTCTGAAAAAACAAGAACCATAAAACTGATAATGGCATAATCCTTTACTCCAAATGAAACCAATGGAGTTATCTAATGAGTTGTAGCCGTTATCGAATCTATGAAACACATTATCCCTATTTTCTAACCCTCACGATCAATAATTGGACTCCTTTATTCACACGTCCTGCGACTACAAAAAGCCTTGTAGGAAACTGCTTTTATTGTGTTTAAGCGAAACGTGTGGACGGGTTTAAAAAACCCATCCAGCGTGTAATGATAAGGTGAAATTCATTTCAATGTTTTCGCAATGCCTTTATTGCTTGTCATAATAATCCCATAATTTTTCTCCAACACCACTAAATCTAATGCGACTAAATGAGGCACACGTCGTGTTTTTAATGGGGTATCTGCTTTTATTGGAATCCCTTTTTCTTTCGTTTTTCCATTAAATGCTAAAACACCTGCTTTATTTAATTCATTCCATAAAGTTTTGCTTCTCGTTATCCCTGAGGCATTGAGCAAATCATAAAAACGAGGCGTTTGTCGGAAAAATTCCATTAGATTAGAAATTCTAAAAAACAAACAATCATGTTGTTCCTTTTCACCCTTTGCTAAGCTTATCGATACTTTAGAAATAAGCATATTTTGACGCATTTTTTCAGGAATGCCACCGCTTGCAATTTCATTAAAAAACGTTTCCACAATGAATTGCCATGATGGTGTATTTATAACTGTGGAATGCTTGTTGTTAAGGATTTTTCTTTGTTCAAGTTTTTCTATATCCACAATTTCACCTTTCTCAGTATGTGTGATTTCAACCAGTGTTTTTTCTAGGGAATTTCCTATTTTAAGAATATCCTCTAAAGTCAATTCAGCCTTCTGTGGTGCGGGTTGATAGGGTTTAAAGTAGCTATTAACTAATTCACGTTGTACTGTCCATGCAAGATCATCAGTTAAGCTCTTTGTTAACATTGTGTATCCTGCTAATGTCAAAATAATCATTCCATAAGAGGATTTTTTAACTCGACGAAATTCGTCGAGTTGATTTAATTCTTTGTGGGTAAGATGAAAATAATCTTCACCTTCAATAAAATGCTTGCGGTTTTTTCGAAAATTTCGACTTGCTGTCCCTGCTTCTCGTTTATGCGCTTCATCAATCATAGCAAAAGTAATAACAGGTTGTTCATTCCAGATAAGAATAGGAAGTGTTGTATCCGTTGAAGACAGTGTGACTTGATTAAGCATTTCCATTCTCCTCTTTATCATTTTTATGAAAATGGATAGGGGTTTCACAAAAAATTATGATGGAATCGCTGTTAATGACGGTAGGATAAAGACCTTGTATACTCTCCATTGTAGTTTCCTTATTTTTACGAATTGACCACTGTTGTGGTATGGGGCTACAAAGCCTTGTACTCTGTCGTAAGTATACGAGGCTTTTTTTATTGCTTTAATATCAAATTAGAATTAATATTGTAGCCACCCTAAACATCAAAGACAACTATTTTTTATGGCTACAAGAAAAAGAGGCAGACCAACACTTTCAGAAAATAAAAAAAAATCCATCGTTATTCGAGCTAGAGTGACTCTGGAAGAGCATAAACATATAAAAAAAATTGCTGAACAAAAAGGAATAACAGTGACTCAGTTGATTTTATTAGGAGTTGGGAAAATTGAAGAAGAAATGCATCAAACCTAACTCAGCGCGGTAGGTCGGCTAAGATGCGCATTGCACAAAGCTAAAATTCAACACTAATCTATCCGCGCATCGCCAGCCGATAGTATAAACGTTTTAAAAAGCCTTGAAGGAAACTGCTTTTATTATATTTAAGCCAAACGTGTGGACGGGTTTACAAAACCTGTCGGGCTAGGGAAATTAATTAGAAGTTAATCAACCCACTAAATAAATCTATAAGATGCGATTTTCTCTTCTAAACTTTTGAAGTCATAAAGTTTAAATTGGGAGATTAAAATCTCTGCAAAAACTTGAACCTTTTCTATTTGGAGAAGTTCTTCTTTTGTAAAATAATCTCGTGTTAATTCACAAGGTTCAATTCCTTTTTCTTCCCTAATCTCTCGTGATTTTTTTCCAATCACACGAATATTAATATAATTAGCAATTTTACCATAAACAATATTTTCATCCATTTTTGGATATCTAGGAATGATATTTGTTTCAATCGCAATTGTGAGAGGTTTATAATCCATTTTAGTAGCATCTCTAATCTCATTCCAAGCGACACCATCATTGATCAATTCTTGAATTTTTTGAGAAATCCAAATAGAGAATTTGGGATCAAGCCATTCAGCATATTTTATACATAAATCTTTATGAACCCATGTTCCTTGAATGGATTGACCATTTTTATTACCTTTTAGATTACCTTTTTTTACAATAATCAAACCTATTTTTTTCATAAGTCGTACAAGTTGCTTCTGATCAAGGTTTTCCAACTCATTGATAAAGTTGTAATTATTAGTGATACGGGATTTCCCCGCATCACTTTTTTTTCCATTATCTAAGAATTGTTTAAACGCTTTTATTAATTTTTCATTCTTACTCTCTAACTTAATTTGAATTAAAGATTTTGCGAAAGCTATCGTTGATGATAAGCGTAACCACTCATTTGGTAATTTTCCAAACTCCTTGGAAATTTTTGTAACATTTAAAAGAATATTAGGATTACTTTTTTGACCTGAAAGCAGAAAGTCAGAGATGATTTTGTAACTTTCTTTAGAATAACTAAATGTTTTAATAATGGTTGAATATTTGTAAGACATGAAATAAATCCTTTTATTATTTTTTTATCTAAATCATTAGCAATTTCCGCTCGAGCTGTAGAGTGCATAACATAAGGCTCTAAAAATAGCAGTGGTTTGCTAATTTTTAAACCAATGGCTTACTACTGCTGTTACCTTCAATTTAGATCGAGAAGTGCTACTAAATAAAACTCTTACCTGAATATTTTGAAATCAACAAGAAATATAGAGATTATCGGTATTTTTCTCTAGTTACGAGGCTCTACAGGCTGTGCAACCTAGCTGGAGAATCTCGTAACCAGCAAGGTAGCCCGTATGTAGCTATGCGGAATACGGGTTTAAAAGAAGCGGATCAAACCTTTCCCAATCAAGTAGGAAAAGAGATAAAAACACCCACAGCACGCTGGGTATTTCACTATTTTACAGGTATTCATTTGCTGATTATTCAAGATTAAAACAGGACATCCAATAAAAATAACTGAAATAAATTAATAGGTGTCCTAATTATTCTCTAGAGCAAGTTTAGAAGAACAAATGCAAGCGATTGAAAATGCAATAAGATCAGCACTTCCTTAAAATAGTCTAAAATACAACCAAATTATCTCGATGAATTAACTCTTTTTCGCCCCTATATC
>JALVEA010000085.1 GCA_027008665.1 Thiotrichaceae bacterium
CTGGAAAGCGAATTATTCGGGCATAAAAAAGGAGCATTCACAGGAGCCTCCCATGACCGTGTGGGCTTATTTGAAAGTGCCGATGGCGGTACATTATTTTTAGATGAAATTGGCGATACCTCCCCAGCCTTCCAGCTCAAATTATTGCGGGTGCTTCAAGAGGGTGAGGTGCGACCTTTAGGTAGCAATACCCGCCGTCCAGTCGATGTTAGAGTCATTGCCGCAACCAATCACAACCTTGAAGACGATGTGCGTAATGGACGGTTTCGGCAGGATTTATACTATCGCCTAGCCACATTTGAAATACGAGTACCACCACTGAGAGAACGGCTGCTCGATATTCCGCATTTAGCTCATTATTTATTAAATGAAATCATGGATGAACTAGGCAAAAAAGTGAATGGTTTTACCCAGGAAGCGATTGAATGCCTGCAAAATTATCACTGGCCCGGCAATGTGCGAGAGTTGCAAAACGAAATCAAACGTATGTTGGTGCTGGCTCAAAAAAATGTACTCGGAGCAGAATTAATCTCCCCCAAAATCCTTCAAGCCACACCTGATGAACAACGCCAAGATATGCAAATCATCAATAGCATACAAGGCACACTAAAAGGTCGCGTAGAATCACTCGAAGCCCGCATCGTCAAAGAAACACTGGTACGCCATCGCTGGAATAAAACACGCACAGCAGAGGAGCTCGGTCTATCCCGCGTAGGCTTGCGTAGCAAAATGGAGCGTTATGGACTAGAGCAGGATGAACATGCAGAGGAGGAAGCTAAAGCATCATAAAAATAATAATTTTAATGCTATAGTTGTTGATGCTAAATATTACGTTTCCTAAATGAGTTATTAAAGAGGGTTTAATACGAGATAAATTAAAATGTTAAAAACTATTCAAGACAAACAGCAAGCCATTAAACAGCATGACAATATGTATGCTTTGCAAGGCTACAAAAAACGTTTTCAAAAATATATCAACGCTATTCATGACAATATCAGTTTAGAACAGCGTGAAATCTTACGTCATGAACTCAAAGTCGATCATATGCTAAAAGATATTGACCCTTTGATCGATGGCTCATTAGAAGGTGCTCAACGAGTTAGAATGCAAAATCCCCCGACCTTTATACCACCCTTAAAAAGTGCCAATATCGAGCTACTCTGGCATCCCTCCTTGAGCGAAGTGTCTGTTGATGATTTTCAGCAACTCTTAAAAGACATACTGGACGATAAAATCCAACTCGATGCACTCTGCCTAGAAGGCTCAGTGATGCAAGATCCAAATGGTACAGGTCGATTCCATATGCTCGCTAATGCAACTGGCTTTTGGTGAACTTAGCAAAGATGAATTAGATAATTTAAACCGCCCACGTTCCTACACTGATCATCTTGTTCATCACGACTGCCCACGCAATGAATACTGCGAATACAAAGTCAGTGCCGAAAAAACATCCGATCAAGGCTGTATGATGGAAAATATGGGCTGTCTTGGCACACAAGCCCATGCGGACTGCAATACACGCCTCTGGAATGGGCAAGGCTCTTGTTTGCGGGGCGGTTATGCTTGTATTAACTGTACTGCCCCAGAGTTTGAAGAACCCAACCATGCCTTTATGGATACTCCAAAAATAGCAGGCATTCCCATAGGCTTACCGACTGATATGCCTAAAGCATGGTTTGTGGCATTGGCTTCATTATCCAAAGCCGCAACACCTGCTAGATTAAAAGATAATGCCGTGGCAGATCATATTGTTGCACCGCCTACTATTTATAAAAAGTGAAATGCTTTAATATCACTAAAGAGTAAAACCAATCACCATTTTGAGCCTAACGTATGAGCACCAAAGAATTTCAGATCGAACAAAGCTTCATCAACAAACTTGCCGATCTCAAATACACCTACCGCCAAGACATCCGCACCCAACAGGCACTAGAAGACAATTTCAAAGAAAAGTTTGAGCAGCTTAACAAAGTTAACCTCACAGGCTCGGAGTACACCCGCCTACGTGAGCAAATCATCAGCCCCGATGTATTTGCCTCCGCCAAAATCCTACGCGAACAAAACAGTTTCGAGCGTGACGATGGTACACCTCTCTATTACACACTCGTCAATATCAAAGACTGGTGCAAAAACAGTTTTGAGGTGATTAATCAGTTACGCATTAATACCGAAAGCAGTCACCATCGTTATGATGTAATTCTACTCATCAATGGCGTGCCGATTGTGCAAATTGAACTCAAAACTCTTGATGTCAGTCCTAGCCGTGCCATGCAACAAATTGTTGACTACAAAAACGACACGGGCAACGGTTACACCAATACCTTACTGTGCTTTATGCAGCTTTTTATTGTCAGTAACGAGAGCAAAACTCGCTACTTCGCCAATAACCACAGTAAGCATTTCAGTTTTGATGCCGATGAACGCTTTTTACCTGTGTATGAATTTGCCAAAGAAGACAACAGCAAAGTCAGTAACCTCTATGACTTTGCTGAGCAATTCCTCAGTAAATGTATTTTGGGCGAAATGATCAGCCGTTATATGGTACTGGTCGAAAGCGAACAAAAACTAATGATGATGCGTCCCTATCAAATCTACGCGGTCAAGGCGATAGTCGATTGCATTCATCAAAACCGTGGCAATGGCTATATCTGGCATACTACAGGCAGCGGTAAAACACTCACTTCCTTCAAAGCATCGACGTTACTCAAAGATAATGACGACATTGCTAAATGTCTGTTTGTGGTGGATCGTAAAGACCTAGATCGGCAAACTCGTGAAGAATTTAATAAATTTCAAGCAGGTTGTGTGGAAGAAAACACCAATACCGAATCAATGGTGCGGCGGATGCTCTCAACTGACTATGCTGATAAGGTCATCGTCACCACTATTCAAAAACTTGGACTAGCCTTAGATGGCACGAATAAACAGAAATACAAAGAACGCCTAAAACCCATCAGTAATGAACGCATTGTATTTATTTTTGATGAATGCCACCGTTCACAATTTGGCGAAAACCATAAAGCGATAAAAGAATTCTTCCCCAATGCCCAACTGTTTGGTTTTACAGGTACACCAATTTTTGACGAGAATGCCAGTTATCAACAAATTGAAGGGCAAGTAGGCTCAAATAAAACCACCAAAGCGATTTTTGAAAAAGAACTACACGCCTACACCATTACTCACGCGATTGAAGATCAAAACGTACTCGGCTTTCATATTGACTACTTCAAGCCAGAAGATAAAAACAAAACTAAAGCCAGCCCAGAAGTATCACAAGAAGCCGTGGTAAAAGCCATTTTAGAAAAACATGCCTCTGCCACCGCAGGAGGTAAATTTAATGCCATTCTTGCCACCGCTTCCATTAATCATGCTATTGAATACCATCGACTATTCAAAGAGATTCAAGCACAGTATTTAGAGGATAATAAAAGCTATACACCACTAAATATTGCCTGCGTTTTCTCACCACCTGCCAAAGCACTAGCAGATAATGACGATAAAAACGTTAAAGACATCAAACAATTACAAGAAGACTTACCCCAAGAAAAAGCCGATAACGCCGTCGAGCCTGATAAAAAGAAACAGGCATTGATAGATATAATTAGCGATTACAATGCTCAATACGGCACGAACCATGACATCAACCATTTTGATCTCTATTATCAAGACATACAAAAACGCATTAAAGACCAACAATACCCCAATCGAGATTATCCACACCGAAATAAAATAGATATTGTTATCGTGGTCGATATGCTACTCACAGGTTTCGATGCCAAATACCTCAATACTCTGTACGTCGATAAAAACCTCAAATACCACGGATTAATTCAAGCCTTTTCACGCACCAATCGCGTACTAAACGACACCAAACCATGGGGCAATATTCTTGATTTTCGCGGTCAGCAAGCTGAAGTTGATGAAGCAATTAAGCTCTTCTCAGGTGAACATGCCGACCGAGCCAAAGAAGTCTGGCTGGTTGACCCTGCCCCTGAAGTCATCACACAACTGGAAACAGCCGTTGAACACTTCAATCAATTTATGCAATCACAAGGGCTAGAAACCAAGCCCGAAGAAATCAGCAACCTCAAAGGCGACCAAGCTCGTAGCCAGTTCATCAATACCTTTAAAGAAATACAACGCTTAAAAACACAACTGGATCAATACACCGACCTAAAACCCGAAGAAGCCGAAAAGATTGAAGAAATCATCCCACAAGATCAACTGCGAGCCTTTAAAAGCAGGTATCTGGACACAGCCCAACGGCTTAAAGCCCTACAAAACAAAGGCGGTGATGAATCCGATGCGATGCAGCAACTCGATTTTGAATTTGTGCTATTCGCCTCAGCGACGATTGATTACGACTACATTATGGAACTCATTGCTGACTACACCCAAAGCGAACCAGAAAAACAAAAAGTAAACCGTGAAGAGCTAATCA
>JALVEA010000086.1 GCA_027008665.1 Thiotrichaceae bacterium
TTTTATTGGTAGGCTCTAATATTCGTCAGGAACAGCCGATGCTAAATCATCGTTTACGCAAAGCCGCTTTAAAGGGCGCGCGTATTATGACGGTGAATTTGCGCGAATATGATTTTAACTACGAGATTGCAGAACAGTTGACAGGCAATGTAACACAAATGCTAGAAAGATTAGCAGGTATTGCCTTAGCAAGCGGTAAACTTCCAGAGGCACTGAATGATCTAGTTAATGGAATTAAGCCAAGTGATGCTGAAAAGAAAATAGCTAAAGACTTAGCAGAAGCAGAAAACGCGCTGGTATTAACGGGAAATATTGCTGTTTCACATCCTCAATATTCTGCTTTACGCGCTTTATCTTTGGTAATTGCTAAAAATACAGATGCTAAACTCGGTTCTTTAGTTGAATCTGCTAATACTGTTGGTGGATGGTTATCAGGTGCTATACCGCATCGCCAAGCCGCAGGAATAGAGACGGAAAAAGTAGGTAAAAATATTACTGAGATGCTTAATGCTGATTTAAAGTTATTTGTATTGCTAGATGTTGAGCCAGAGTTTGATTGTGCCAATCCTCAGCAAGCTATGTCAGCTATGCATCAAGCAGAATGCGTGATTGCAATGACACCTTATGCAAGTGAGTCATTAAAAGCTTACGCTGATATTTTATTACCAACTTCGACCGTAGCTGAAACCTCAGGTACATTTATTAATACAGAAGGTCATTGGCAAAGTTTTACAGGTGCAAGCCAATTGGCAACTGGTGCCCGCCCTGCATGGAAGGTGCTACGTGTATTAGGCAATGTGTTAGATGTAGAAGGTTTTGAGTTCATATCATCAACAGAAGTACGAGATGAATTACAGGCTAAATTAAGCAGTGCAACCGATAAAAGCAATGCTGATTTAATGCCAATTTATCAAAAACAAGCAACCGATAAAGGATTGCAAAGAATTTCAGAAGTCGGCATATATTGCACCGATTCTTTAGTGAGAAGAGCCACCGCTTTACATAAAAGCATTGAGAATGAAGCAGCCATTCGTGTCAATGTAAGCGATGCAGAAGTATTAGGTTTATCAAACAATGCCAAAATTACTGTAAAACAGGATGAGGCAAGTACTAAAGCGACGTTAGTTATTGATAATATGATTCCTCAAGGATGTGTTTTTATTCCTGAAGGAACAGAGGTATCCGCTTGTTTAAGCGCATCCTTTGGAACTATTGAAATTAATGCTGCATAGCCTGTGTTGAGGATACAAAATACAGGGTGTTATGAAATACTTACAGAGAGTTATTTATTTTGGATAGTTTAATCGCAATTTGGGAAAGTGTACCAGAGGCTCTGCGGATAGTTATTGTGATCCTATTAAAGATCATTGCTATTTTACTACCTGTGATTATAGCTGTAGCGTATACCACTTTTGCCGAGCGTAAAATCATTGGTTATATGCAAGTTCGTTGTGGACCTAATCGTGTTGGTCCAAAAGGCTGGTTGCAACCCATCGCTGATGTTGTAAAGCTGATGTTTAAGGAGATCATTACGCCGACTAAGGCAAATAGAGCGGTCTTCTTTATTGCCCCTATGTTGGCATTAGCGCCAGCTTTAGCGGTATGGGCTGTTATCCCGTTTTGGGAAGGTGGTGTGCTCTCTGATATTAATGCAGGGTTATTATTTGTATTGGCTATTACTTCTTTGGATGTATTTGGCATTATTCTTGCGGGATGGGCATCAAATTCTAAATACGCTATTTTGAGTTCAATGCGTGTTGGTGCTCAAGTAGTTGCCTATGAGATAGCAATGGGATTTGCACTAGTTGGCGTATTAATGTTGGCAGGGAGTTTGAATCTTACAGAGATCGTGAATGCACAGGCAGGTGGTATTCAGAATTGGTTTATGTGGCCTTTATTTGGCCTACTTGTGGTTTATTTTATATCAGGTGTAGCGGAAACAAACCGTGCCCCATTTGATGTTGCGGAAGGCGAATCAGAGATTGTGGCTGGTTTCCATATTGAATATTCAGGCATGGCGTTTGCACTGTTCTTCCTAGCAGAATATGCAAGTATGTTATTAATCTCAATCTTGACTGTTTTGTTATTCCTAGGTGGTTGGTTATCTCCCTTTGGTGCAAGCTTTGCAGATATTCCAGTGTTAGGTATTATTTTAGGGGATGGAATTCACTGGTTGCTCCTTAAAGCCTTTTTCTTTTTAGTTTTGTATTTATGGTTTAGAGCCACTTTTCCCCGCTATCGTTATGATCAAATTATGCGCTTGGGTTGGAAGATTTTAATCCCTGTTACCTTGGTATGGATATTTGGCATCATTGTTTTTAAAGCTCTTCAAGAGTTGGGGGTTCTATAGATGATTGCTTCAATTAAACATTTTATAAAAACATTTACTCTTTTTGAGTTGCTACAAGGTTTATCAATTACGGGTAAATACTTCTTTAAACGCAAAATTACAGTTCAATATCCTGAGCAGAAAACGCCAATATCGCCGCGTTTTCGTGGTCATCATGCCTTACGTCGCTATCCTAATGGAGAAGAGCGCTGTATTGCTTGTAAATTATGTGAAGCCGCCTGTCCTGCGCTTGCGATTACAATTGATTTAGAAGAACGCGCAGATGGTACACGTAGAACGACTCGTTATGATATTGATATGTTTAAATGCATCTACTGTGGTTTTTGTGAAGAAGCCTGTCCTGTCGATGCGATTGTAGAAACACAAATTTTTGAGTATCACTTTGAAGAGCGCGGAGATCATATCAAAACGAAAGAAGTGTTACTTGCTTTTGGTGATAAGCATGAAGCAGAAATTGCAAAACATAGAGTTTCTGATGCGCCGTATCGCTAAGACTATTTAACCCCGTATTTAGAATAACTAATTTACAACCACCCCAAGAGGGTTTGAATTAATGACATTTGAACTATTCATCTTTTATATGTTTGCAACGATAACCGTTGTCTCCGCCATTGGTGTGGTGACAATGCGTAATCCAGTTTATGCAGCATTATTTTTAATCTTGGCTTTCTTTACCAGTGCTGCGACGTGGATTTTATTGGAAGCTGAATTCTTGGGTGTTGTGCTAGTTCTCGTCTATGTTGGCGCAGTAATGGTGCTATTCCTATTCGTTATTATGATGCTAGATATTAATATTGATCCTTTACGGGAAGGTTTTATACGCTATTTGCCCATTGGTATTTTAATTGCAGTTGTGGTAGCAGGAGAAATTATTTTAGTCTTAAGTTCTGATGTTTTCACAATGGATATTCCCAAACCCACTCCGCTAGATTACAGCAACACCAAGGCATTAGGGGAGCTACTTTATACCGACTATGTTTACCCCTTTGAATTAGCGGCTGTTATTTTGCTCGTAGCAATGGTCGCTGCCATCTCATTGGCAATGCGAAAGCGTAATGATGGCACTAAACGTCAAATTCCTATTGACCAAATTCGCACTAAAAACACGGATCGTCTACGTATTGTTAAAATGAAATCAGAGGAGAAACTGTAAAAATGATTCCATTATCACATTTTCTCATATTAGGTGGCTTACTATTCTCAATTAGTATTGCTGGCATTTTCCTAAATCGTAAAAACATGATTATTCTGCTGATGTGTATTGAATTGATGCTTTTAGCAGTCAATATGAATTTTGTTGCCTTCTCGCATTATTTAGGAGATATGGCTGGACAAGTATTTGTGTTCTTTATTCTAACCGTAGCGGCTGCTGAAGCTGCGATTGGTTTGGCAATATTGGTTGTTTTATTTAGAAACCGTCGCACCATCAATGTGCAACAGCTTGATCAAATGAAGGGGTAAGGATCATGGAATTAGTCTATCTAGCCATTCCGCTATCTGCTTTGATTGGATCAATGATTGCAGGTTTTGTCGGTGGTGCAATTGGTCGTGAAGCATCGCATACCGCTACGCTTGCGGGTGTTGGAATTGCTTTTTTACTTTCGTTGTATGTATTTCAACATATTGCTTTAGGTGGCAACACTTATAATGGCTCTGTCTATACATGGATGGAGTTTGGGAAAATAAAATTTGAAGTCGGTTTTTTAATCGATAATCTGACTGCAATGATGATGGTCGTTGTCACTTTCGTTTCTCTAATGGTGCATATTTATACCATTGGTTATATGTCAGATGATGAACATAATTGGCCAAAGAATAGCAAAGCAGGTGATAATAGTTATCAGCGTTTCTTTAGTTATATTTCACTGTTTACTTTCTCAATGCTAATGCTGGTTATGTCAAATAACTTTATGCAGTTATTCTTTGGTTGGGAGGCTGTTGGTTTAGTTTCGTATTTGCTGATTGGTTTTTGGTCAACTCGTGACACTGCCATCTTTGCGAATATGAAAGCCTTTTTAGTGAATAGAGTAGGGGATTTTGGTTTTCTTTTAGGTATAGCCGCCATCTTTGCCTATACAGGCTCATTGGATTACGCTGAAGTCTTTGCTAAATTGTCAGAAATAAGCAATATTACCGTCACCATCCTTCCTGAAGAAGAATGGTCGCTAATGACTGTTATTGCTATTTTATTATTTATTGGTGCAATGGGTAAATCAGCACAAGTTCCTCTGCATGTGTGGCTACCTGATTCAATGGAAGGTCCTACGCCCATTTCTGCTTTAATCCATGCCGCAACAATGGTAACAGCAGGTATCTTTATGGTTTCAAGAATGTCACCTATCTTTGAATTATCTGATACTGCCTTGAATCTTATCTTGATTATCGGTGCAACCACTGCCTTCTTTATGGGGCTAATTGGTGTTGTACAAAATGATATAAAACGTGTGGTGGCTTATTCTACACTGTCTCAATTAGGTTATATGACGGTTGCATTAGGTGCATCAGCGTACAGTGCGGGTGTCTTTCACCTAATGACCCATGCTTTTTTTAAAGCGTTATTATTCCTTGCGGCAGGGTCAGTGATTATTGCGATGCACCATGAGCAGGATATTCGTAAAATGGGTGGCCTAAAGAAATATATGCCAATTACCTATTGGACATCACTGATTGGTTCTTTAGCATTGATTGGTTTTCCATTCTTCTCAGGCTTCTTCTCTAAAGATATGATTATTGAAGCAGTACATGCTTCCCATTTAGGTGCTGCAAACTATGCCTATCTTATGGTATTGCTAGGTGTCTTTGTGACGGCATTTTATAGTTTCAGAATGTTCTTCCTTGTTTTCCACGGTGAAGAGCGTATGGATGATCATACTAAAGCACATTTAAAGGAATCGCCTAAAGTTGTTATTATTCCACTGATTGCATTAGCTATTCCATCAGTCTTAGCTGGTTATTTTGTTGATCCAATGGTGGTGGGTGACTTCTTTAAAGGAGTGATTAGTGTGGGTGCTTCACATCATGCGATGACAGAATTAGAAGAAAGTTATCACGGTATTTTTACTTTTGTTGAACATGGAGTTATGGCTTTACCTTTCTGGTTAGCAATGGCGGGTCTAGGGAGTGCTTGGTATATCTATATGAAAAACCAATCCATTGCAAAGATCGCCTATGACAAATTCCGTTGGTTACATACTTTGTTAGATAAGAAATATTTTGCGGATGAATTTAATCAGAAAATATTCGCAGGTGGTGCATTATTACTGGGTAAAGGATTATTTAAGGCTGGGGATCGCTTTGTGATTGATAACATGATTGTTAATGGTTCAGCAAAATTAGTTGGCTGGTTCTCAAGTATTATACGTCATATTCAAACAGGCTATTTATATCACTATGCTTTTGCAATGATTATGGGTGTGTTGTTTATTATGAGTTGGTTGATTTTCGGGGTGAAGCATGTTTGATGGATATTTGCTTAGCGTATTAGTATGGCTACCTATTATTGGTGGAATAGCCGTCCTATTTGCTCCAGAAAAAAGAGTAGTACGTCCATTGGCATTAGTTGTCAGTGTACTTACTTTTATATTCAGTCTTCCACTATGGACAGGATTTAGCCCCGTTGGTTCTGCCATGCAATTTGTAGAATTAGCCCCATGGATTGAGACTTATAAAATAAACTATCATTTGGCAGTTGATGGTATCTCGATGCCATTGATATTGTTAAATACCTTTACCACTGTATTGATTGTGATTGCAGGCTGGGAAGTTATTCAGAAAAAACCAGGTCACTATATGGCGGCTTTCCTGATAATGGAAGGCATTATCAATGGTGTATTTGCGGCTCAAGATGCGATGTTATTTTACGTCTTCTTTGAAGCGATGTTAATCCCTATGTTTATAGTGATTGGTATTTGGGGTGGTGATAATCGTATTTACGCGACCATAAAGTTCTTCCTCTACACCTTCTTTGGCTCTGTTTTTATGCTGGTTAGTTTGCTCTATATGTACTGGCAAGGCGGTAGTTTTGCTATAGCCGATTTGCATACATTAAAGCTGGAAATGACACCACAAATTCTTATTTTCTTATCTTTCTTAATCGCCTTTGGTGTCAAAGTCCCTATGTGGCCCGTGCATACTTGGTTGCCTGATGCACACGTACAAGCACCAACGGGTGGTTCTGTAGTACTAGCTGCGATTATGTTGAAAATTGGTGGCTATGGTTTTCTACGCTTTAGTTTACCAATGGTGCCTGATGCAGCACAAGAATTAGCATGGCTAGTCATCTTTATGTCGCTTGTGGCTGTGGTCTATATCGGTTTTATTGCTTTAGTACAGTCTGATATGAAAAAACTGGTTGCTTACTCATCCATTGCACATATGGGCTTTGTCACTTTAGGATTCTTTGTTATCTATCCTATCGTTGCCCAACAGGGTGTTGATGATGTTAACTCAGCACTTGCAATACAAGGAGGCATGGTACAAATGGTTTCGCATGGCTTTATTTCAGGTGCGATGTTCCTCAGTATCGGGGTGTTATATGACCGTATGCACACACGAGAAATTGAAGCTTATGGCGGTGTAGTTAATAGAATGCCTATCTTTGGTGCTTTCTTTATCTTATTTGCAATGGCAAATACAGGCTTACCAGGTACTTCAGGATTTGTAGGTGAGTTCATGGTGATATTAGCCAGTTTTAAAGCAAACTTTTGGATTGCCTTCCTTGCAGCTACGACCTTAATTGTTGGTGCAGCTTATACACTATGGCTCGTTAAACGTGTCATTCTAGGTGATATTGCCAATGATAATGTTGCCGCATTGAAAGACCTGAATCGTCGCGAATTCTTTATGATGGCGGTATTAGCTATTGCGGTGATTATTTTAGGTCTATGGCCTAATCCATTAACGCATATTATGTCAGACTCAATTAGCCATCTTATTGAGCAAGCAACCACCTCTAAATTGCTAACGCCATAGGTATAGAAATGTCAGGATATTTATTAGAAATTGCACCCGCCTATCCAGAAATATTTCTTCTGATAGCAACTTGTGTTGTATTACTCATTGATCTATTTATAAAAGATGATCATCGTATATTGACTTATATTATTACTCAAATAAGCCTATTGATTACTGCATGGCTTGTATTTACAGGAACTGATACTACAACAGTAGTAACTATCTTTAATGATATGTTTGTCGCTGATCCTATGGCGCGTGTATTGAAGATTTCAATGATCTTAATTACCATTGCAGTATTTGCCTATTCACGCCCCTATTTAAAAGAGCGTAAGCTGTTTAAGGGGGAATTATTCACCCTTGGTATGTTTGCACTTTTGGGGATGATGGTAATGGTCTCAGCGAAGACAATACTCTTAGTTTACTTAGGTTTAGAGTTACTATCATTAAGCCTTTATGCAATGGTTGCTTTTCGACGCAACGATGGCATTGCCTCAGAAGCTGCGATGAAATATTTTGTATTAGGTGCTATCGCATCGGGCATGTTGCTTTATGGTATGTCGATTATCTATGGCCTAAGTGGTAGTCTTAATTTAGATATGATTGCCACCAATCTAGCCGCTCAAGACTCCTTGATGGGAAATATTGGCTTATTACTTGGTCTTTCCTTTATATTAGTTGGTTTAGGCTTTAAATTAGGTGTTGTGCCTTTCCATATGTGGATTCCTGATGTTTATCATGGCTCGCCGACTGCAATGACTATGTTCTTAGGCGCAGCGCCTAAAATTGCAGTATTTGCAATGGTGATTCGTTTACTGGTTGAAGGCTTAGGTGGTATGTCAGATGGTTGGCAACAGATTCTAGTGCTACTTGCCGCCTTATCGCTTTTTGTGGGCAATGTGATTGCAATTGCACAGACAAACCTAAAACGTATGTTAGCCTATTCAACCATTTCTCATATGGGATTTGTAGCAATGGGTATCCTTGCTGCTAATGAAGCAGGTTATGCCGCTTCAATGTTTTATATTATCACCTATGCGATTATTTCCATGGGTGGTTTTGCAGTTATTATTTTCTTAAGTAGTAAAAAATCTGAAGCTGATGATCTTTCCGATCTCAAAGGTTTAGGCACACGTCACCCTTGGATTGCCTTTATGATGTTATTGTTTTTATTCTCAATGGCAGGTATTCCGCCGACTGTGGGTTTTTACGCAAAACTTGCCGTTATTGAAGCCGTTGTTGGTGCAGATTTGGTCTGGTTAGCTGTGTTTGCAGTGATAATGTCCGTTATTGGGGCTTATTATTATCTGCGGGCAATTAAAATCATGTATTTTGAACAAAGTAATAAAGATATTGCACCCTCTTATGCTAGCTTAGAATTTGGTGCTTTATTAAGTCTTAACGGTCTTGCCGTGCTTGCTTTGGGCTTATTACCTGGTGGTTTAATGGCTATTTGTGTGAATTCAATAAAAGCAATTCTTTAAACTTCTAAAAAAGACAAAAAATAGTCAATTTTTATAAAGTTAGAGCATTGATGAATAAAAAAAATTAATTACTCGGTATAATATTAAATATTATTTCTATCCTATTAAAAAACATACAGAAAATATTTTAAACAGCATAATATAGCTGTTTAAAACTTAATCAAAAAAGACATATTTGTATAAACTGTATCATTTGCTTGAACGCTGGAGGTTGCCCATTGGTCGGATATGAACTATCCTTACTTGAAAAATACTAGCCACTTTGATGGCATGTATGTCTTCCACCAACTATATTGATAAAATTCAGGCTTAAGGGTTTTTAGGGCTTTGAACTTAATCATATATATTAACCGCTAAAATTTTAGTAAATAATAAATTTAGGAGTTTCAAATGCTGAATAAACGTCATGCTTCAGTTGCTTTATTATCATTATTGATACCTATTATGGGTACAGCAGCCGAAGATCGAGTTGATGCTACGGCTACTTTGCCTGATGCAAAACCAGGTGAATGTTACGCAAAAGTTATTGTTCCAGCTCGGTTTGAGGTTAAACCTGAAAAAGTTTTAGTGAAGCCAGAGAGTGAGACTGTTGAAATTATACCTGCAACTTATGACGTACAAGAAAAACAAGTTTTAGTAAAAGAAGCAGCTAAGAAGTTAGTCGCGGTTCCTGCTAAATATAAATCTGTTAATGAAGAAATTGAAATTTCACCAGCACGAAATGAATGGGTAACCAGTTTGGGTAGACGAGGAATTCCAGCCAGCCCAGCTTTGCTAGCAGCTGCAAAAACAAATGGCGTAGAGCTTGAAAATACAACAGTTGGTCAATGCTTTGCTGAATATTATATTCCTCCCAAATTCGAAACTAAAGAAAAAGAAGTCTTAGTAAAAGAAGCGGCAGAAGATATCAAAATAACACCAGCCCAATTTGATAAAGTTGACACGGTTGAAACGATTAAAGAAGCTTCAAAAAAGAAAGTTTTAATAAAAGCTGAATATGATGTTGTTGAGAAAAAGATTGAAATTGAACCAGCAAAAGCAGTGTGGAAAAAAGGTTCTGGACCTGTATCACGCATCGATAATAGTACGGGTGACATTATGTGTTTAGTTCAAGTGCCTGCTAAATATAAAATCATCAAGAAAACGGTTCTAAAGACACCTGCAAAAATTGATAGTGTTGAAATACCTGCTATTACAAAAGCATTTACTGTTAGTAAGTTAGTCAGTGATGCAACCGCTGATAAAATTAAAGTAGCACCTGTTTATAAAAAAGTTGGAATTACCTCAAAAATTGAAGATGCTAAATTTATTTGGCGTAATGCAAAAACAGGTGGTGATGGGATTGCTACTGGTAATCAAATTTGTTTAAAAGGGATTCCAGCTCAAAAGAAGATTATTAAAAAGCAAGTTATAGAAACTCCAGCAACTGTCAAAGAAGAAGTTGTTCCAGCAGTTTATAAAACAGTCAAAGTGAAAAAAGTAGCAACCGAAGCGGAAGAGCGTCGCACGAAAGTACCAGCTGTGTATAAAACGGTTGAAAAGCGCGTGAAAATCTCAAAAGAACGTTTGGAATGGCGTCGTATCTTGTGTCAAACGAATATGAATGCAGATGTCAATAAGCGTATTCAGCAAGCACTCAAAGACGTTGGTGTTTATAATGGTCCGATTGATGGAAGTATTGGCGGTGGAACATTGAAAGCTGTTGAGAAATATCAAAGAGAAAAAGGCTTACCAACAGGTGGTCTTACTATTGAAGTTCTTGAGAACCTTGGAGTGATGTAATCTCATTGGAGTAGAAGTAAAAAAGGCTGCTTTTTTAGTAGCCTTTTTTATTGAATTTAGTGTGTTGTTTTGTTGTTTTCTTTAGGATTATAAAATTCTATTTTTTGTTCTTGCTGTGTTTTTTCAAAACTTCTATCAAAAACAAATTCGACAGATAGATTATTTTTTTTACCAATTGCTTTAACTTGCTGTAAATCAGGGATACGGTTTGCAAGATAAGTACACATTGCTGTTCCTAAATTATAGTCTTCCTGAAAAAGCGCACTAAGTAATGTGTTAGTAATATATTGAGCGCGTTGTAATGTATTTGGACTTTCAATTTGATCACTACCTAATAGTATCCCAGCATCCATTTTTAAATCCATTTGATCTAGTTGGATATGCTGTTCAGGGGGTATAGGTTTGCTACGATCATATTCAAGAATAACCATATCATTAATAATAATATGAAGTTTATTTCCGACATTGCTATCTTTAGCCAAATCCTTAGACATCATCAAAACCAGCTTGTCTATAAAGTTCTTTTGCTTTGACTAAGTCTTTCTCAACTCCATTACCTTGCTCATACATCATTGCTAGCGTTGTCATTGAGCCTTGTAATCCTTGTTCAGCCGCTCGTTGAAACCATTTAACCGCTTTAGCTCCATCTTTTTCAATACAGTCACCATCCATATACATAAAACCTATACCATGCTGTGCAATGGCATAACCTTGTTCAGCAGAAGCTAACATCCATTTTACTGCTTCGGTACTGCTAGGACCGACACCTAAACCATTTTGATACATAATAGCAACTAAATGTTGTGCTTGTGCATTGCCTTTTTCAGCAAAAGGGGATAAAAACTGCATTGCTTTTGAAAAATTTTTACCTTCAAAGGCAGACATACCAGTGGAAAAATCCATTTCTTCTGCATCTGTAAATACTTCATTACTCATTCTAAATACCTATATTCATTACATTGGAATTAATTGTATTACTACTCTTTTATTGGAAGGTAGATTTTTGTTCACAAGTATAAGGGTAAATTGTCGGTGTTCAATATCCCTTAGTATTTTCTTAATTTATAGAATCTTGTTACCCCTATGGGGATATTTAGTAATCCTTGTAGTTGCGTATACTGCCACGACATTATTAATTATTTGCTTATTTTGTTTAGAGGAAAGCGACAATGAATCAAGAGTACTACAATACAACGGTTGAAATGGAAAAAGCTGGAGTTGATCCTGAGTATCTTCAAGGATGGCAAAGTGGTTACCTTATCAATGAGATTCGTGAAGAGCAACGTATAACAGAAGCTTATGAAGCAGGCTTTGAAGATGGCAGAGAGAAGAAGACAGACGGTTATAAAGATTGGATTAGCTAATTAGTTTTTAATAGCTTTAAAAAAAGCAGACTTATATGTCTGCTTTTTTGTGGGCGAGGAAGTTTCAAATAATGATTTTACCCATATTGCTTGGAACTTCCTGAAGTTAGATGTTACGACATTTCAAGCATCAATGAATTTAATTTATGTACAAATCCTGCTGGATCTTCAAGTTGCCCACCTTCTGCAAGTAACGCCTGATCAAATAACACACTTGCCCAGTCTTTGAATTTTTCATCGTCTGTTTCAGCGCTCATGCGTGCTAATAAAGGGTGATTAGGGTTGATTTCAAGCACAGGCTTGCTAGAAGGCATTTCATGTCCTGCTTGCTTCAGCATTTGTTGCATATAAAGTGCCATATCTTGCTCACTTAAAATCAAACAAGAAGGTGATGAAGTGAGACGATGCGAAACACGTACATCTTCAACTTTTTCAGTTAGTTCTTCTTTTAGTTGTTTTACAATAGAGGCTGACTCTTCTTCAACTTTCTTTTGCTTTTCCTTGTCTTCCTCGGAATCTAGTTCACCTAGATCAAGATCGCCTTTAGCAACAGATTGTAATTTCTTACCATCAAACTCTGGGAAGCTACCCATCATCCATTCATCAACACGGTCTGAAAGCAGTAAAACTTCTATCCCTTTCTTACGGAAAATCTCCAAATGTGGACTATTTTTAGCAGCAGTAAAGCTCTCTGCACTGACATAATAAATTTTATCCTGACCTTCTTGCATCCGTGAGACATAATCTTCTAGGGAAACCGTTTGTTCGCTGATATTTGTTTCTGTTGAAGAAAAGCGTAATAATTTGGCAATACGATCTTTGTTTTCAAAATCTTCACCAATACCTTCTTTCATTACTTGACCAAATTCTTTCCAAAAATTTGCATATTTAGCATCATCCTTCTTTGCCATTTTTTCTAGCAAACCAAGAATTTTCTTGACCGATGCTTTACGCATTGAATCGATAACACGGTTACTTTGCAAAATTTCACGAGATACATTTAATGGTAAATCATTTGAATCAATTAAACCGCGCACAAAACGCAGATAATGTGGCATTAGGTTGTCAGTGTCATCCATAATATAGACACGTTGAACATAAAGTTTAATACCGTTAGTTTGCTTTTGTTCATATAGATCCATCGGTGCTTTTGATGGGATATAGAGCAAGGAAGTGTATTCCAATTTGCCTTCAACACGATTATGCGACCATGCGAGAGGGTCTTGCCAATCGTGAGAAAGACTTTTATAGAAATCTTTATATTCGTCTTTTTTGATTTCACTTTTAGGACGTATCCATAAGGCATTAGCTTTATTCACGGTCTCCCAAGTCTCAGATGCTTCAACAGCCTCTTGAGCGGGCATTGTGACATTACCATCCTCATCTTTCACTTCTTCTGTCGCTTCCACCGCTTCAATCTTATTGAGCATCTTAATAGGTAATGGAATATGATCAGAATAAGTTGAAATAATATTTTGTAGGCGGTATTTATTTGCAAACTCTTTTTCATCTTCCTTTAGATGTAGAGTAATTTCTGTACCATGATTTTTAACCTCAAGCGTCTCTAAACTAAAACCGTCTTTACCAGTTGACTCCCAACGCGACCCTTGGTCTTGAGGATCACCTGCTTTACGTGAAATTAAGGTTACTTTATCAGCAACAATAAAGGCAGAATAGAATCCAACTCCGAACTGTCCAATCAAATTTGAATCTTTAACAGCATCACCTGTTAGTTTTGATAAAAATTCTTTAGTGCCTGATTTTGCAATAGTGCCTATATTTTCGATGATTTCATCACGATTCATACCAATACCATTATCACGGATAGTGACAGTATTTGCTTCCTCATCAAAATCAATTTCAATACGTAAATCTCCATCACCTTCGTACAAAGCATCATTTGAAATGGCTTCAAAACGTAATTTATCACAAGCATCTGATGCATTAGAAATAAGCTCACGTAAGAAAATTTCTTTATTTGAGTACAGTGAGTGAATCATCAGCTGAAGTAGTTGATCTACTTCTGTTTGAAATTGCATATTTTCTTTATTAGCAGATTTAGTCATCAGTTTTTTCTCTTTGTTTAATTTTCAGTTTAATTTTCAATTTTTAGTTTTTAGTTCCTTATGATTGAAACTGTAAGCAAACGTGAGGGCAAGGCATCAAAATTCAACTAGCCCAAAAGCTAATATATGAATAACTGTGTTCTTTTGCTTAAAAAATAAAGCATTTTTTCATTTTATCAACCTTATAAAGGATAGTTCTTGCATCCATATTAGTATATGCGTATTATCTAATATAACTTGATTGGTTAATTGTTCCTAAACAGCTAACACACAAAATATAAAGGCTATGGAGATTCTTATGAAAATTAAAAAAAGTGCAAAAATTATTTTATTAACTGCTTTATTAGCAGCCCCTTTTTCAGCAACACAGGCAAGTGACTTTTTCGGTGGAAATAATGGGGAATGGAAAATGGGACCTAATGGACCTTATTGGGATGAGAGTGATTGGCCTGTATGGACTCCAATGTATTGGATGGAAGAGATGATGGATTCATTCGATGATGATGACAATATCTTTGGTGGCAATGGTGGCAATTTCAATAATATGCCTTTTGGAAATATGATGCCTTATGGGAATACACAGATTCCAAACTATGGCTATCGTCCTCCTATGCCTTACGCGGCAGTCCCTGTAAGACCTGCAATTCCACAGACAACGACACCGCCTGCTGCTGTTAAGTAAAAAAAAATTTAGACGCTT
>JALVEA010000087.1 GCA_027008665.1 Thiotrichaceae bacterium
TAACTCTGGGCTGAGCGGGTAGTAGGGAATAAGATCGAGTCGTCCTAATAAGGCGGCGGGGAATATTTTACGCAGTGGGTCGCGGATGGCTTTTGCGATTGATTGCGGATTGGGTCGCTCTTCGACTGATTTACCATCACAGTAGTGATGAATTTCATCGGAACCTGCGTTAGTGGTGAGTAGGATAACGGTATTGCGAAAATCGATATAGCGTCCTTCGGCATCGTCCATCCAGCCTTTATCAAACACTTGGAAGAAGATTTCATGCACGTCAGGATGAGCTTTTTCTATTTCATCCAGTAAAACGACGCTATAAGGGCGACGGCGCACGGCTTCGGTTAATACGCCACCTTCGCCATAACCGACATAACCTGGAGGTGAGCCTTTTAAGGTTGAAACAGTATGGGCTTCTTGGAATTCACTCATATTAATGGTGATAAGGCTTTCTTCCCCACCATAAAGGGCTTCTGCAAGGGCTAAGGCGGTTTCTGTTTTACCTATACCTGATGGCCCTGCAAGCATAAATACGCCAATGGGTTTGTCGGGGCTTTCTAAGCCTGCACGTGAGGTACGAATGCGTTGGGCTAATAAGTCTAGCGAGTGTTGTTGCCCTAAGACACGTTTTCCGAGTGTTTCACCTAGATTAAGCACTGCATTAAGCTCATCTTTTACCATACTTCCCATTGGAATACCCGTCCAATCTGCAATAACAGAGGCAATGGCTTGTGCATTAACAGTTGGTAAAACTAATGGGGTATCGCCTTGCATTTCAACCAGTTGTTGTTGTAATTGATGCAGTTCAGCTCTAAGGGCTTCATCGTCTACTTGTTCTTCTTGGCTATTATTTTCCTCTAGTGCGTCGTCTATGGATGTTTCCGTTGCTGAATGATCTTTGATTTCTAGTTCTATATGAGTGGTGTCTACAATTTTTTCTTCTGCCTCTATTGGATCAGTCTCGGAAGTGTCTTCACTCGTTTCTTTATTCCTTTCTTCTGATGTACTATTTCCTTGTAGTTTATTACGCACAGAGAGTATTTTATCTACCAAGGCTTTTTCTTTTTCCCAGCGTTCATTTAAGTCAATCAGTAATGCTTCTTTTTCTTCAATCTTAGCTTCAACATCGACAAGACGCTGTTTGATATCAATACCAATTTCTTGTTCTCGTTGGATAATGTCTCTTTCGGTTTGATACATTTCCAGTTCTTTTTGATGATCTTCTACACTTGAAGGAGTGGCATGTTGACTCACACCAACGCGAGCGCAAGCAGTGTCTAATACACTAATGGATTTATCAGGTAATTGACGCGCTGGAATATAACGGTGTGAGAGTTTTACCGATGCTTCTAGTGCTTCATCGAGAATTAGTACTTTATGATGGGCTTCCATAACACCTGTTAAACAGCGCATCATTTGAATGCCTTTTTCCTCACTCGGCTCGTCAATTTTAACCACTTGGAAGCGGCGGGTTAAGGCGGGGTCTTTTTCAAAGTATTTTTTGTATTCTGCCCAAGTGGTTGCGGCAATAGTACGCAGTGTGCCACGGGCAAGGGCAGGTTTTAGGAGATTGGCGGCATCGCCTGTACCTGCCGCCCCCCCTGCACCAATAAGGGTGTGGGCTTCATCAATAAATAGAATAATAGGGGTTTCAGAGGCTTGCACTTCTTCAATCACGCTTTTTAAGCGTTCTTCAAACTCGCCTTTCATGCTCGCTCCTGCTTGTAATGCACCAACATCGAGTGAGTAAAGGCTGGTATTTTTAAAGCTAGGGGGAACATCACCGTTAGCGACACGTAGGGCAAAGCCTTCAACAACGGCTGTTTTTCCTACCCCTGCTTCCCCCGTTAAAATAGGATTGTTTTGGCGACGACGCATCAGAATATCAATAATTTGACGAATTTCTTCATCACGCCCAACCACAGGGTCTATTTCCCCGTTTTTAGCTTTTTCGGTAAGATTGCTAGCGTAGCTTTCTAATGGTGATTTTTCACCACTTAGATTATTTGATTGTTCATCGTGTTCAGCAGAGTCGGTTTGTATTGAGGATTGTTTGCTTTCAGGAGAGTTTTTACAGATTTTAGTAAAATTGGCAATCAATTCATCGGAATCTATTTTCTTAAATTCACTTGAAATAGAGAGTAAACTGTCTTTTAGTGAACGTGTTTCTAATATACCAATGATTAAATGTCCTGTTCTTACTTTGCTATCAGAAAGCTCTAAGGAACCATATATCCATGCTTTTTCAATCGCTTGTATAATTTGCTCAGAGATAATCGCACTAGAGGAGTTGGCTCGTAATTTTGATAAAGCCGTTATAATGCCTTTTTGTAGCTTATTTTCATCAATCCCATAGTATTTAATAATGTGATGAAGATCAGAGTCTTGTAATTGCAGTATTTGGGTTAGCCAATGGGAAAGTTCAATATGCGGATTACCACGCATTACGCAGAATTTATAAGAACTTTCAATCGTTCCATAGGCTGATTTATTGAGTTTATTAAAAAGGGCTTTTTTACTGATTCCTGACATTATGGTTTCCTTATTGTTCTTGCTTAAACTGATCAGTACCACATCCAAGTAGGTTGGATGCAATACGAATATTCCGTTAAATATAATTTGACGGAGTACTAAAATATTTGCTCACAATGCAAACGAATATTACCCACAAAATCTTCCTTTTGTGGCGGGATGGTTTTATCAGAGGGAGAGTCCTTGAGCATATTCGCAATCGGTTTTGCTTTTAGCCAACTTGTCCACCCTAGACGACCGTATTTTCCAATTTTAGTAATGGGTATTTCTGGTTTTTTGAGTAATAAGATGATCTCCCATTGAATTTCATCTCGCATATAATTCTTAATTGTTTCATTAATAAATTTGAGTTGTTTGCTTCCAGGAAGGGTTGCTTCATACTCTTTTAAGGTGAGAGGACCTAATTGGACTTGGAATTTATATTGAGACTGCCAACTATTTTTCCCAAGTGATGTATTCACACCTAACCTTTTCGCATAATGTCCTTCGGTGAGACGACATTGATGTTCAGAACCAATGGAAAGCCATTCTCCTACAAATTCGACAATCTTTGCTCGTATGCCATAAAGTTGCGAAATAATATTTTCTAATCCTTCACTATGACGTATTTTTCCACCAAGATAGCCTGCAAAATGGGCTTTTGAATAATCATCAAATGTATCCCTGCCTTTTAAAGAAGGTAGACCATAACCCGCAATAGAGCCAAGATAAAATTGAAAATTGTCGTTTTTATTGCGATTTAATTGTGCGATTGGCTCTTTATTTGCCCATGCACGATAAAAAAGACTAATGAAACGATGATGAAATATATCGAAAAAATCTTGTGCAGGTTCTCTTTCTTTTTTGCGCAGTTTTACATAGACTTCTTCGGTCAGATGATAAGGTAAAGGACCATTAGGACCGAATAATCCAAAGAAAAATAACTTAAGGCGCTTATGATCTGTTTTTTTTAAATCAACAATTTTATCCAGTGCGGTAGGGACAAAACCAATATGAGGTGATTGACCTAATAAAATGGGATCTTCATCAGGATGACTGCTTTCACCAAAACGTGTGTTATGACGTTTTTCTAGCAGATGTAAAGCAGCAAAAAAATCATAGTAGATAATATCTTCTGGATATTGATCAAAAATGCTTTTAGTCGTTGGATTTGTTGCTAAGAGTTCCTTTTTATCTAAAGACTTTTTTGTCTTCCCTTTCTCACTGGCCATTTCATTATTTCTCCTCGCTCTAATGTTTTAACGATGGTTTGTGTAAAGCTATTAATGGAGGTGTATTGTGCAAAAAAACGTTCTAATACACTGCCAAATAAAAAGGCACTTCCACCTTCAAACGCTTGTTCATCCAAAGTAATGGTTATTTGTAACCCACGTGCATAGGTGATTTTCCCTTGCACAAAAATGGGGTGGACTATTTTTGTCGTTGAGACTTTTCTTAAGCCCCTATTGATTTGTGTTTTATAGACTTGAATATATTGTTGACTAGCATCACCGACACGCTGGGTATGGATTTGCAATTCCAGCAATTTGCGTAACGCTTGAATGCTTTCTTCATTATCATCATTGGCAATTGAAAGATGATTTAAGGACAACAGATTAATCAATTTCCATGTATGTTTTCCTGCCTGATGCGCAGGGCGCGGCGGTGTAAAGTTTTCTATATTACAAATACCTTCTCGTAGTGTGACAGGCAAACTGTCATTAGGGGTACTAAAAGTGATGCGCTTAGAGCGCAAATACAGTGGCAAACCTCTATTAGTTGCTAATGTTTTAATACGCAGTTCTTTTAGACCCGCTGCATAAGGAAGTCCTTCAATATCATCTGCAATTGAAATATAGCTTTCATACCCTTGGTAATAGCTATCGCTATCTTTATCTCGTATGGCGCGGATTTCATTATGGCGTTGCACGGTATAAAAATTTCGTTGTTTTGCATCCAGTGTACTGTGTTCTAGTGAATAAAAGGGATGAAAAAAAGTATCCTCGTATTGATAATCACCCAAACCCTTAACACTCATTATGCGATAGATTTCAAAATCTCTAGGTTGAGACTTTTCGATAATAATGGGATATCCTGGTAAATAATGACTGACAGCTTTACGATTTTTTCGATAAGAGGTTTTTTTAGGACGTTTAGTTAAATGCACATGATCGGCGGTTTTCTCAAAAAGATTAATCACAGGAGTGCAATTTAATTGGATGTTTTTTATGCTTAAAATTTTGCGTAAATCATCATCTCGTTGATCCAGCAGAAAATATAATTCCAGTTCATTGTTTGCATTATCATCAATTGCAGGGAAAGATTGTAAAGGACGCTTTAAATCATTAAGGGTGACAAACATAAAGCGTTTCGGTTCTGCAAAATATTCTTGCAAATAGCGATAACCTTGGAAGCCACGGCGTGTTATAGGTAATAAGGCGACATCATCATCGAAGCCTGTTGTTTTAATACTTTCTTTATCCAGTAACTCTAAGCGGGTGCTACGTTTATGCTCATGGTGTAAGACCACTTGTTGTACATGAGCAAGCAATGCCTCATAAAGCTTTCCTGCTTGTCCACCATCACCTGTTAAATAAAAAGTTAGTTCATTTAAATTTTTTAAATCGGAAAACGCAATATTTTCATCCGTTGTTTGCAATGACAACTTAAGCACTGCGCGAGTTTTATCAAAGACATCGGGATGAAGATTTTTTTCAATAGCATCAGGCATGTCTTCAGGGAACATATACTCGACATTGCTGATCTCAATCGGCCATAGATGAATATCTTGTGTTGTTCTATATTGACATTGAATTTTTCTAGGTGAAATACGTGGTGATAATAATTTGGTCTTTCTTTTAACTAAAAACCCATCTTCTTTTAATTTACCAGTGGTATCGGGATTAAACTGGACAATACTCATAGAAGGCAATGGAGAAAGAAAATCAGGGTAGATAATATCAAGCAGATGCTGGGTAAATTTAGGAAATTCTTCCTTGTATTGAAGTTGTATTCGTGAACTTAAAAAAGCAAAACCTTCTAACAAACGCTCAACATAAGGATCACTGCATTGATTATCTCCTAAAATCCCCAAACGACCCGCCACATCAGGATTATTTTCAGCAAAAATCTTCCCCATCTGTCGAATAAAATAAAGTTCTTCGTTGTAGAGTTTTAGGTGTCTAGGATCCATAGTGGTTTCTATTTTTAGAGTTTGATTATGTTACGTCAATATAACCCGTACTGAGATTCATTTGGGTATGAAAATCAATGGGTGCTTCGGTCATACAAATAACACCTCTGATAATAAATTCAAAGGCTCCCTTATCATAAATCTTTTGTTTTAGCTCTTTAGATAAACCACTAAAGACTTTTTGTGACTCATCTTGATCACAATCTGCAATGACCTCCAGTGTTTCTGGAATAATTCGTGGTTCAAATAAAAGGATGGCCTGGCGAATCATTTCAGTTACTTTATAAATATTAATATCATTTCTTATTAAACCAGCATATTCATCAATACCATAATTCAGTACCGATGTTTGTACCTCGGGATAAGGGCTAAGGTCATGTAAACAACTTTCCAGTTTTCTACTATTTAATAATTGCTCAAGATCCCTTTTTATATTCTTCTCTAATTCATCGGCAATCTCCCAATCGGTTGCTGGGGTAGTGTTTATTAATCGATCAAAAAGTGAGGGCAGGATTAATGGCATAGTATTTAACCGTTCAGAGAATATAATGTGTGAATATCGACATAATAATTTAAAATGAAAAAGTAAAACGTGAAAATAGCACAGAATGATTAAAATTATATCTTTAAAATTTAATTATCAGACTAATAAACATTACGAATAAAATAGATAAGCATAAATTATAGGTATCACTCATAAGATATTTTTTATGATGAATATATTAAAAAAAGTGTGCAGGAATTAATTTTTAAGACTACCATTATAGCGAAGTGCTAATTAAATTAGCACTGATTGTAGATGAATGGTTGATAATCACCCTGTTATCCATTTCTTTATTTTAAGCCAAGCAATTAATGCTGATTCAGGTTCAATATTGGCAATTAGCGATAAAATAATACAATGAAACAAAAACTTTTATCTAAACTATCAAATTGGTTGAAAGACATCTCAAGCGATTCACCTTGTGGTGAAGACTTTGTGGACAGCAGTTACGAATATTCTGCACTAGAGGCAAATATAAACCAAGCAGAAGAGAGTTCTGAATGGAAGAAGCTCAAAACAGAGACCGATGGCTATCTTAGCAAAACAAAAGATATACGCCTATATGTCTTATATACCAGAATTTTAATACACACTGAAAAAAATCCATTTATTGGTTTAAGCAAAGGATTGCAACTTGTTCATCATAGTATGGATAATTATTGGGACTGCCTCTATCCAGAAGTCGATAACGAGGATTCAGAACCCTTTTTTGATCGTAATAATGCTTTGGCAAATTTTGCAGATTATGGGAGTTTTATTTTACCCTTAACTAAAAAATTGACCGTGCTTTCCATTGGTCTTGGCAACTATACTTTAGAAGATTTATTAATCCTAGATAGCGGTGGAACAGTTGCAGATAAGCCTCCATTAAAAGGCTTAATGCCTGAGGAAGAAAAAGCATACAGTGAAGTCCTACAATATTTTAAGCTGGCTCTTGATATTGCAGAGAGTATAAAGAAACTGTATTACGAAAAGACAAATGAAGTATTTCCAGAGTTTAATGAACACTTACTGCCAATGTTACAAAAAGGCGCTAGCTTAGGAGATGATAGTAGCGCTGATGTAAGCAGTGATTCAAACAGCATTGTTTCTGATTCTGCTGGAGGTGTCGCCCCTCCCCCTCAAATGCAAATTCAAGGAACGATCAATAATAGGGAAGACATCGTAAAGGCGTTGGGACTGATTTGTGATTATTACGATAAGAATGAACCCTCAAGCCCTATTCCTATGATGTTAGGACGAGTAAGTAAAATGATTGATATGAATTATCGAGAAATTTTTTCAGAATTTCAACTAGGCGCAGATTCAGTTTTAGATAAAATATTTGGACAGCCCGAAAAAAAATAGAAAACGTGAATATCGCACAGAATCAGCAATAGAATATAAATAAAATAGACACACACAAGGAGAGAACAAACATGGCAGAGTCAAAACAAAAATGGGTCGGAAGAAATCGCCCCCCACGCGTTCAAATTGAATATGAAACAGAAATCAATGGAGCGCAACGTATTATCGATCTTCCTCATATCACAGGTGTTATGAGTGATCTTTCTGGAAAGTCAAAGGTTGCTAAACCTGAGATAAGAGATAGAACCTTTAAAGAAATTGATGTTGATAATTTTGATGATCGAATGGAGGCCATTGAGCCAAGAGCAGCTTTTGTAGTTGATAATGTATTATCTGATAAAGGTGGAAAAATCCCTGTTGATTTAACCTTTAAATCAATGGACGATTTTACTCCTGATGCGATTGCAAATAAAGTCGATGGTGTTAAAGAGTTACTTCAAACACGCAAGGAATTGAAGAACTTATTGTCTTATATGGATGGTAAGGCAAATGCCGAAGAATGGTTAAGTCAGTTATTACAAGATGCCAAAGAGGGTAAAGACTCAGGTTTATTACAGTCTTTAATGGCCTCCCCAAAGCCAAAAGCTGAAGACTCAGAAGATAAAAAAGATGAAAAGGATGGAGAGTAATTTAAATGCCAGAGACAGAACAGCAAACCCAGCAGCAGCTTGACACAGAAACAAGCTTTGGTGATTTTTCTCGGCTATTAGAGGAAAACTTTAAACCAACTACTGAAACAAAATCAGAGATTGAATCCGCCATACATACATTGGCAGGTCAAGCATTACAAAATACCAATTTAATCAAAGAAGATTCTTTTGAAACAATTGAGAGACTAATTTCTGCTATTGATGAGAAAATGTCGGAGCAAATGAGTCTAGTACTTCACAATGAGGAGTTTCAAGAACTAGAAAGCAAATGGCGTGGTTTACACCATTTAGTCAATAACACCGAAACCAGTACCAAGCTAAAAATTCGTTTTATGAATATTTCCAAAAAGGAAATGTATAAAACCTTAATGCGCTACAAAGGAACAAAATGGGATCAAAGCCCTCTCTTTAAAGCAATTTATGAAGCAGAATATGGAACAGCAAATGGTTCGCCTTATAGTTGTTTAATTGGAGATTATTATTTTGATCATTCTCCACCTGATGTCAACTTTTTATCTGAAATGTCACATATCGCAGCGGCATCTCATGCTCCCTTTATTTCAGCGGTGAGTCCTAGCATTGTGAATATGGAAAGCTGGCAAGAAATTAATAACCCACGGGATATTGCACAGGTATTTGATGCACCGCAATATGCAACTTGGCATTCATTTAGAGATTCACCTGATTCTCAATACGTGTCACTGACTATGCCACGTTTTCTTGGACGACTTCCTTATGGGGAAAAAACGAATCCAACCGATGAGTTTGGTTTTGAAGAAGATGTTGATGGAACAGATCACAGTAGTTATTCATGGGTGAACGCATCTTATGCAATGGCAACTAATATACACCGTTCCTTTTCGCTTTATGGTTGGGCAAGTCAAATTGCAGGTTTAGAGTCAGGCGGTATTGTGGATGACTTACCCGTGCATACCTTTAGTACCAGTGATGGTGGCATTGATGCCAAATGCCCAACGGAAGTTTCTATTACGGATCGTCGGGAAAATGAGTTCGCAAAAGCAGGTATTACTTCATTGGTTCATTATAAAGATACGGATTATGCTGTATTTTTTAAGGCAAGCTCCTTGAGAAAACCAGTGCAATATGATGACCCTGAAGCAACTAGTAATGCAAAACTTGCGACTAATATGTCCTATATGCTAGCCACAAGTCGTTTTGCTCACTATTTAAAACATATTGTTAGAAACAAATTAGGATCATCAGTAACAAAAGATAGATTACAAACAGATTTACAACGTTGGATTAATAATTATGTAGAGCCAACGCCAGATACTGCTTCAGAAGCTGGGTTAGCAAAACGTCCTCTTAGCGCTGCTGAAGTAACGGTTGAGGAAGATGAGGAAACACCTGGCTACTACAAAGCACGATTTTATTTAAAACCTCATTATAAACTTGAAGGTATGACCATAGGACTTTCACTTGTGTCGCGTCTTCCAAGTGAACGAGCAGGTAAATAATTAAAGCTTCCAATGATTTATTGGGAATTTTTTAACAAATACTTTATATCATAAAAAGTATTTATTTTAACCGTATGAATTTTCATACAAAACCTGTAATCAGGTAGTTTCTTTATCTCTTCGAGGGAGCAAAGGCTAAATGGTTACAACAACTACAAAAAAAGGAGAAATATTATGGCTGGAGACATGTTCTTAAAGTTTGAAGGAATCGATGGCGAAAGTACTGATGCTAAACATGAAAAGTGGATCGCAATTGAGAGTTTTACCCATAACGTCACACAACCCGTTTCTGCGGCAAGTGGTACAGGTGGTCGTACAGGTGGAAAGGCTGATTTTGGTGATTTTATCTTTACCAAAACAATTGATGCTGCAACCCCTGAGCTATATCTTCATTGTGCTAATGGTAAGCATATCCCTAAAGTCGATATTGATTTTTGTTTAGCGACTGAAGATAAGCACGTGTATATGACTTATACTTTAGAAGACGTTATTGTTAGTTCGGTAACACCTGCAGGTAGTACCTCAGATGCTGATGGTGCAAAACCTGCTGAACAAGTGAGTATTGCTTATGGTCAAATTGAGTGGGAATATACACCCATTGATGATTCTGGAAATCCAGGTGCTTCGATCAAAAAAGGCTGGGATTTAGAGAAAAATGAACAGAAGTAATTTGTTCTAACGTCTTTAATCTTAGTCAAAAATGCCTGCTCTTTGCAGGCATTTTTGCGTTTAAGAAGTTTCAAGTAAGATTGATAAAACCATTGCTTGGAACTTCCTTATTATCTCCACCTACTTAAAATATCAGTAAAAACAATATGCAAGATGATGATAAAACAGTAATTATGTCACCTATAGGGATACAAAAGCCTTTAGATGATACTGCCCCCCTATCAAGTGTGAATAGCCTACAAGTTATATTGCTTAATTCCCCTTCTCAAGAAAAATCTTTTTTTTCACAAGGTTTTACTATTGGCCGATCGAATGATAATGATTTTGTTATCGTTGATAATATGGTCAGTCGTCATCATTTAAAAATTAATATTGAATACGGTGAGTGGTATATACAAGATTTAGGTAGTACTAATGGTATTTTTATTGATGATCATCGCATTAGTGGTGATTATAAATTAACACTACCGAGTGTGATCAGCCTAGGAAAAGGCGGACCATTAATACAGCTTCAATTAGCTGATCATACTCCCGTTAAAAAACAACAAGCGGATATTTCAGATGATATTACTCAATTTATACCAGCTCAAACAACCTCTTCATCGAGTCCCGCAATAGAAAATTTAGATACTGACGATATAAAACAGCGTTTTTTTACAGAGAATAATGATAATGCGGGTGAATACACGCAAATGGTGCGCCGTGTTATTCATGAAGATAAGAAAAAGAATACAAAAAAATACCGTTGGGGAGTCTCAATTGTTTTTATCTTACTCTGTGTTGCAATTGGAATTATTACTCTTCAACAAAGTCATTACAGGGAGGCTGCCCTTAATATGTACTACCAAACAAAAGCATTGGAAGTCGATATTTCATTATTAGAAATAAAATTGAGGGATGAAGCAAGTAGTTCTCTTCAAGATTCAATTTTGCTGACACGTCAAAAATTATACAAAACACAAGAAGAATATAAATCCATTATTAATAATCTAAATGCCTTCAAATTTCCCGTAAAACTCACTCGAATTATTCGGCATAAAATAGGTTTAGGCAGCTCCTCTCCTTCAGAATATGAGCGCGAACTGATACAAACGGTAGCTGAAAAGTTTGGTGAAAGCCAATTAGAACTCTCAGATGATTTTATTACGGAAGTTCATCATTATATTTCCAAATGGCAAGCTTCTTCACGAATGAAAACCGCAATGAAACGGCTTAATGAAAATAACTATGCACCAGTGATATTAAGCGCAATGAAAAAGGAAAGATTACCTACACAGTTTTTATATCTTTGTTTACAAGAAAGTAACTTTAATAGCAAGGCAATTGGTCCTGAAACACGTTTTGGTATTGCCAAAGGTGCTTGGCAATTTTTACCGACAACAGCGCAGGAATTTGGTCTCAGTACAGGATCTATGACGGATGAACCTTCCTATGATATCAGCGACGAGCGCTTCAATTTTACTAAAGCCACTGAGGCCGCTGCAAAATACCTCAAGCGTATTTACAGCACTGAAGCACAAGCATCAGGCTTATTAGTCATGGCAGGCTATAATTATGGTCATAATCGGGTAAAAAGAATGATTAAAAAAATGCCAAACAACCCTAAAGAGAGAAATTTCTGGCGTTTTTCAACTCAATATAAAATACCTGATGAAACCTATCAATATGTTCTATATATTTTTTCAGCCGCAGTGATTGGTGAAGACCCTAAGTATTTTGGATTCAAATTTAAATCACCAACGCTTTAAGGAAGCAGCATGATTAGGAACGTTGTTGCTTAATCTGCCGCATATGAAATTCATAGGCATCTGCAATTTTTCTTTCAAGTACCAACTGGAATTGCTCAGATGCCTCTTCTTCAATTCCATCATAAGCTTCTTCAAATAATTTCCAGAGATTCGCTTTTTTCTGCCAAGGCATAACACCGATTGACCCCGACTTTTCCAGCTTTTGTTGCAGATTTTTAGGTGAAAAATAATCTTTTATCGTGGATGAAAGCGCTTCTTGTATTGACATGCTTAATGCAAATTGATGCGCTTTTAAATCATCAAAGGATTCCTCTATTGCCTCCGCTAATGGGGTATAGGCCTGATGATAATCATCAGAAAGAATAAGTTGAGTAATAACATGCTCGGTTGTCGGCAAAAACTTTAAGGGATTATTGCGCGCAATACTAATAATGGTTTTATCGCCGACTCGAAAAACATCCTTTGTTTCTGCTCTTGATCGCAATAAATCCATTGTTCCTTGTAGTGAGGCTTGAAGAACTTGCCCAATAAGCCTAGCTGCTTCTTTTGTCGCTTCTACTTTAAATCTTTGCGTATCTATTCCTGCCGCTTTAAAAAGCTCTTCGAATAATAAATTTTCTTTTGCGCTAGACTCTATTTTTTCCTCTTTAACAGGGAGAGGTGGGGCTTTTATTGCTGGTGAATTATCACTTCTATCAATTTCTTCTCTCTTAGGAGGATCATTAGAAATTGTTTTTACATTGTTGTTATTATTATAATTACTATTATCTATACCAAAAATATCGTCAGATTGTTTATTTTCAAAGGGTGTAGAGGTATTTTTATCCTGTAGACTTTTTTCTTCAACATTTGGAGGAAATATTTCTTCTTGCTTTGAAGAGCTAGATTTCTCCTCGCTAAGTGATGGTTTTCTAAATATATCATTTTCTATATGATGCTCAGCATCAGTTTTTATTTCTTGGCTAGACTCAAAACTTTCTTCTTCCCAAAAGCTATCTTTTTTATTATTGATAGCAAAAATATCATCAGATTGCTTACTTTCAAAAGGTGAAGACTGGCTATTACCTTTTAATATTCCTTTCCCTCCAAAAATTTGAGTAAATCCCCCTTCCTCTTTAGCAGTCGTAGGTTTATCTTTATTTGAAGTTGCAAATGGATCATTTTGCCCTTCATCTTTTTTACTGGTATTAAAAGATGAATTGATCGGATTAGAATCCTTTGTTTGTGCAAGCTCTGAAGGAAAAGGAGGCGGAGAAGCCGCTTTCATAGGATTAACCTTTACAGCCGTATTGGTTTTTGGATTAACGGTTGTTGTAGTGTTTTTTACCAAAGGAGGAAGATCAATCGGTGTAGACGAGTCAAATGAAGAATCAACGGTTGGTTTTACATAGTTATCTTCATTTTCATATTTAGGACGAAAAACATCAGCAAAAGGATCATCAGCAGCAATAGCTGTTTCTGAAATACTATTTGAAGGGAATGAGGGGCTAGAGGTACTATGATTTGGAGAGAATAGATCATAAGATGAATCACCATCATCCACAGCCGATGATTCAACAAAATTAACTTGCAACTCATACTCACCCATCCGAATAATATCGTTGTTTTTTAACTCCTGACTGCTACCCTTTCCTATCGGAGTATTCGACTGATTGATAAAACATCCATTACTGCTTTTATCAATCAAGTAAAATTTTTCATTTTGAAAAATCACAGAGGCCTGCACCCTTGAAAGAAACTTCCTTTCATCAGCTAAACGCCAAGTATTCTCCTTGCTTCGACCTATATTGCCACCTTCTTGATCAAATAAGTGCTTTTCTTGGTAAGAAGGAGGATTTCCTCTGTGCTTTATAATGGATATTTGTAGCTTCATTTTATTTCTATCTAATAAAAAATAAATGAATACTACCTAGATAGCATCTAATTAACACTTAATTTTATCTTAATTTTGTACCACTACTTATTCTTTAATCACTTTTAAGGAATAAACCGATAACGTACTAAAGCATCAAACCAACGTTTTGCCATTTTCTCCTCACCTTGAGCATTAGGGTGTATTTTATCCTTTTGCATATCCGTATAAATGCTAAACCCTGAATACATATCAACGCTAAACACAGGTGAATTAGCATTATTCAACTTAATCGCTAATTGAGCCAATAGCTGATTTAAACGCGGTACAGCAGAATCCATTCTCATTGGAATAATTTTAGCCAATAATATTTTTATATGAGGGTTTCTAGCACGTAGTTTAATAATAATTTGCTCAATTTCATCACGTGTTGATGCAGGCGTTTGTTTTTGATAAATATCATTGGTTCCTAAATGAATTAGCGCAATATCAGGACGATAGCCTTTAATCCATTCATCCAAACCCCTCTCACCATTTGGCAAACCCTCTAAAATCTGATCCGCCCGCCAACCCGAATGCCCTTCGTTTTTCTCAGGAAAACGCTGTCCTTTATAGTCATCCCATTTTCGACTGCCATTACCTTTTTTAGTTTGACTACCAATAAACTCAACCCGCTTTCCTGCATCAACAAAGTGTTTCCATAAAGGATAA
>JALVEA010000088.1 GCA_027008665.1 Thiotrichaceae bacterium
AAACGTCAACAGAGCTTAATACTTCGCTTGGCAAAGAGCAGCTCTTAGCTCATTGACTTCATCCAACAACTCAAGCACTAAAGCAGCTCCTGCTAGATTCACACCAAGGTCATTCTTGAGTCGCATCGCTTTATCGACTCGGATTAGGGTAGTGCTGTGAAATCGCCATTGCTTTGTTGTTTCTCCTTGGCAGGGAGAAATTATGCCATAGTCAATCAATTCAATCATTGCTTCAGCAGGTATGTGACAGCCTCGGCAGAGTTCTGCAAGGCTGAGTTTGGGTGTCTCTTCAAGGATATGACCTGATAGTGTTTGTCTTTTGGTATTCATTTTCGGTTGCTCCTAGAAAAGATAACGACGTGGGTCGAAGTCTAGTTCATTTTTCATTTGCTCATAGAGTGCTTTTGCTTTGGGGTCACTGCTTGGTGGTAACATTATTTGTAGCACAACATAGAAATCACCTGCCTGTTTGGCGGGAATACCTCTACCTTTGAGTCGTAATTTTCTACCTTGTTGGGAGTTCTCAGGGATTTTCATTCCAACCTTACCTGTTGGCGTAGGGACTTCTATCTTTGCTCCTAGTGCTGCCTCCCACGGTGTTACGGGTAAGTTAAGGTAAATATCTGCACCATCTAGAGTGTAAATAGAATGCTCATTAAAGCCGATTTCAAGCAACAAGTCGCCCGCTTCTGCACCACCAAAACCTGCTTTGCCTTGTTTGGCTAAACGGATGGTTTGACCTTCTTTGATACCTTTGGGAATGGTGACTTTTAAAGTACGTTGCTTGCTAATGACACGACCTTGTTCGTCAAGTTCTGGCATTTGCAAAGTGAAAGAACGGGTTGCCCCATTGAGTGAGTCTTCCAAATCAATCATGACTTTGGCACGAATATTTTCACCTTTTGAGCTATAACCTTGCGAACTTGAACCTCTGTAGTATCCACCACCATTTGCCCCACCACCGAAGAGATCCTCAAAAAAACTACTGTAGTCTTGAGCATTTCCTTGTGTATAGCCCCCTTTACCAAAATCGAAATCTGTATTCCAATCAGGAGGTGGTTGGAATCCGCTTTGCCCTTGTTTCCAGTTAGAGCCAAGTTGATCATAGGCTTCACGCTTTTCAGGGTCTTTTAATACCTCATAGGCTTCCCCTACTTCTTTAAAACGACCCTCTGCATCTGCCTCTTTGCTAACATCGGGATGATATTTTCGGGCAAGCTTACGATAGGAGCGTTTAATTTCACTCTGTGATGCATCTTTGCTTACACCTAATATTTTATAATAGTCTTTGTACTTCACAGTTACTCCTAAGGTTAAACCCGAGCTGTTGCCAGCTCGGGTTGGGTTTTACGCTGCTTTTACTTCAATTTTACGTGGTTTGTGTTTTTCAGAACGAGGGATAACTAGCTTCAAAACTCCATCCTTTAATTGAGCATCAACTTTGTTGCTGTCCAACTCTGCACTGAGTGTAAATTGACGCTTAAACGCACCTGCACGCACATCCATATACGTTGGTGTGAGATCATCAGGTGTTGCTAGGTTTATATCACCTTTTACAGTTAGCACGTTTTGATCAACATCAATATCCAATGCGTCCCGGCTAACACCCGGTAAATCAATATAGAGCATTGCCCCTTCTTTCGTTTCATGGATGTCAGTCGCAGGGTACATTGTTTGAACCTGCGTTTTATTTTCGCTCGCTTTATTCTCAGGAGCTTGATCTTTACTTACCTTACTGACATCTGTATCTGTTTTCTTCATTTCTTTTGTCATTTCAATACCTCCTATACATTCACTTGAATTTTACGTGGCTGACTTTCTTCTCGCTTGGCAACGCTGATGTGCAAAATACCGTCTTTGTACACTGCCTCCGTTTTGCTAGGGTCAACATCTTCAGGTAAGGTGATTACCCGTTTGAATTGACCAGAGAAACGTTCTTGTCGTTGTATTGCGTCACTGTCATCCGATTCTTCTGTGACACGTTTTGCCGTAACGCTGAGTAAATTCTTTTCTAAAGAAACATCTAGCTCAGACGCATCCATACCCGGTACGAACAGATAAACCTCGACACTTTTATCCGTAACACCCATGTTCACTTGTGGATATGTCAGTGCTCTCTCTCGGTGACGAGTAGGTGCATACGCAGAGAATTCAGGTGCAAAAAAGTCATCAAAACCTTCGAAAAACGAAGGGCTAAAACGTAACATATTTGAAATCATTTCTACCTCCAATTGTTTATTTTCTGGCTCAATAACCTATTTTTGAAATGATGATCCACATGAAAAAATTCAAGGGATCTGATTAAAAAATATTTATTTAACCGTAACTACAAATGAGGTTTAATGCTGCAACCTCACTTGCTTATTGAATGAGGTCATTATCCTATAAGTGACAATATTTGAATGTCACCCTGCTGACAGTTTTCAAAGTTTTTATAAAAATTTAGCTGTTAAGCACTTTTTCTGAGCATGTAATAAACGCCTGCGAGAGAGATAATTACAAAACCTAAGGCAAATAACTTACTGGCATCAATGACTGAAAAGTCTACAATGATAATTTTTCTGGTTAATGCTAAAAGAGCAATCATTACGACGCCTCTAGCTTGAACAATATGTGATTTCCGCTCTAAAACTTTGAGAATGGAATGCTTAAATTCCATTGCGATAAGCAGTGTCATAATCATGCCAAAGATGAGCTGAAAAACTTTATGATCTAGCGGGCTAAGCATATCTAGAAGAAGTAAGTTGAAAACCTCTTTGCTAAGTTGTAGTAGAGCGAATATAACTATAATACTGATGATGACACTGAGTATTAATGAAACTACATGCTCAAAGCGTTCATAAAAAGTCATGACATGCCAATATTGCCTAGTATCTGACTTAGGGCTCTCTGTTCTATCTTGTATATTATTCATTTGAATTGATCCATTGGCTATGTTTAATGCAGAGCATCGGAGTTGTTGATAATTTGCTTTTTAAGTTGAGCAAGATCTGTTCCATGACGAATATCCAAGTCCCCCACTAAGTCTTGTCGAATATAGATAGAAAGTTCAGCAAGTTCGTCCATTAGCGTATTGATATCGGTATTATTGACGGCTTCACTTGAAGCGATTTTAGAAAACTCATCCACAAAGTGTTCGTATTGGGTTAATACCTCGGGTGAGGCGACTATGGCGAGTTTATGGGTAAGAATTCGGAGTTTTATTCTATCTTTTTCATCGATGCTTTTATCTAAAATGATTTCTTCAATATTCTCGATAAGCTGTAGATAAATATCAGTTTTTAATTCAGTGAACTTTATATTTTCTTCTTTTTTTAATTCTACTTCTGTTTGCTTATTGAGTAGCATGGCGGTAATTAAAATAGTGACAATCGTTCCAAGTGCAATAAGGAGAATTTCTTGTGAAAAAGGAGCTTCTTCTGCAATACGATAAGCATATCGCATAAAGATATATCCACCGATAACTAAGCTAATGCTAAGTAGCATATACATCAGGTTTTCACGTTGTAGTTTTGACATCTGTTTTCCTTTTTTTGAACGTAGAAGGGAATAAAATTGAGTAGACAATACAAGAAAAGGCACACGGATAATAAACCCGTATGCCCAGAAAGTGATTAAAGAGCCTCAGATCAAGTCATGTATCATGTTCCTGAGGCTTCTTACATGATTAGCTTATTTCACTTCTTCAAATTCAGCATCAACGACATCATCGTCACTGCTATTCTTTCTTGCTTGGTTTGCTGATGCACTAGCCGTTGCCGCAGTCGCCTGCATGAAAGCGGTAGATGCTTGTTGCAAGCTTTGCGTTTTGCTATCAATGGCTGCTTTATCATTGCCTTTGATTGCGTCTTTAACTGCATCAATAGCTGTTTGTAGCTTCTGCTTTTCTGCATCTGCGGCTGTGTCACCCGCGTCTTTTAGCGATTTTTCTGCTAAATGCACCATTTGATCCGCCTGATTACGAGCATCAATCAATTCACGCTGTTTGCGGTCTTCTTCGGCATGGCTTTCAGCATCTTTTACCATTTTTTCGATTTCAGCTTCAGATAATCCGCTGGAGGCTTTAATCTCAATCGCTTGTTCACGACCAGATACTTTATCCTTTGCCGATACTTTCAAAATACCGTTGGCATCAATATCGAATGTCACCTCGATTTGAGGTGTGCCGCGTGGTGCAGGTGGAATATCCGTTAGGTTAAACTGCCCGAGTGATTTATTGTCTTTCGCCAACTCACGCTCACCTTGTAAAACATGCACAGTTACCGCGGGCTGGTTATCCTCGGCTGTCGAGAAGACTTCCGATGCTTTGGTTGGGATCGTTGTATTCTTTTCGATCAGCTTGGTCATTACCCCACCCATTGTCTCTATACCGAGAGAAAGC
>JALVEA010000089.1 GCA_027008665.1 Thiotrichaceae bacterium
TTACGGTTTCATAAGGTTCTTCTCGCTTATCCCCTTCGCCACGTACAACCACTTCAGGACGAGAGACTGCAAGCTCGAACCCTTCACGGCGCATATTTTCAATCAGGATGCCTAGATGTAATTCACCACGTCCTGACACGCGAAATTTATCAGGGTCATCCATTGCATCAACACGTAAAGCAACATTATGTAGTAATTCTTCATCAAGGCGTTCTTGAATATTACGCGATGTGACAAACTTACCTTCCTGCCCACAAAAAGGGGAGTTATTTACCTGAAAGGTCATGCTAACAGTGGGTTCATCAATGCTTAGTGGGGGTAATGCTTCAATATGGTCAGGGTCGCATAAGGTATCTGAAATATAGAGTTTATCCATCCCTGTAAATGAAATAATATCGCCTGCCTGTGCCTCTTCAACATCAATACGCTCTAGACCGTGGAAACCCATTGGTTGCAAAACCCGACCATTGCGAATTTTTCCTTGAGCATCAATGACCTTAACTTGGGTGTTTCTCTTTACTTTACCTTTTTTGATACGCCCAATACCAATCAAGCCTGTATAAGAATTATAATCTAATGAACTGATTTGTAATTGAAAAGGAGCGTCAGGGTCAACATCGGGATGGGCAACATTATCAACGATAGATTGGAACAAAGGTGTCATATCTCCTTCGCTCACATTTGATTCTAAACCTGCATAACCATTAATGGCGGATGCATAAACAACAGGAAAATCCAGTTGCTCATCGGTCGCACCTAGATTATCAAATAGCTCAAAGGTTTGATCTAATGCACGGTCAGGGTTTGCTCCCTCACGGTCAATTTTATTAATAACGACGATAGGTCTAAAGCCCATTGCAAATGCTTTTGAAGTAACAAATCGAGTCTGTGGCATTGGACCATCAACAGCATCAACTAATAACAGAACAGAGTCAACCATTGACAAAACACGTTCAACTTCACCGCCGAAATCGGCATGACCTGGGGTGTCAACAATATTAATGCGGTAGTCATTCCATTTGATAGCGGTGTTTTTAGAAAGAATTGTAATACCACGCTCTTGTTCTAGCTCATTGGAATCCATCATTCTTTCAGTCACATTGGCACGATCACCTAATGTACCTGATTGTTCGAGTAGTTTATCTACTAAGGTCGTTTTTCCATGATCAACGTGGGCAATGATGGCAATATTTCTTAAATTTTCTATCACAATTCTATATCTCAAATTTGTTGCTTGCTTTTTGCAAAGAGCGCGCAGTATACAAGAGTTTGCAGATGACAACATGATTATATTTTTAAGAACTTTATTAACAGCTCAGTATTAAATAATACAAAGATAACCATTGATACATAATAAGGTTTTGTTACCTATAAAAATATGGGAGACTAAAGGTCAAACTAGGGGAACACCACTACTGATTGCAACTAGTAATATATGCAATGAATACACCAATATTCTTTTCAGACACAGTCATCTGAACCTAGTACTCCAGCACTATAACTTTGATGGAGTGCCAAATTTACGCTATTAATTCTTTTTATTTCTATTCTATATTTGTTTGGAGATAGTGTTTTTTAATGGTTTTTTGATAACAGGAAACTTTAGAATGAATTTGTTAATAATTGATGACCACCAGCTATTTGCAGAGGGCTTGAAATTTCTTTTAAAAAGTATTGATACTTCCATTCACACTGCGTATGTGAAAGATGCCAAAGATGCTTTGCTTTATTTACAAAAAAACAACAGTCCAGATATTATTCTGTTAGATATCAATCTATCTGGAATTCATGGATTTTCCTTAATGCAAAAGTTTCAGGAAATAAAGATAGAATCCCCAGTGCTTGTTATGTCTTCAACAAAATCTGTTGCAACAGCACGACTAGCAATTGAAAGTGGAGCTTCTGGATTTATTCCAAAATCTTCTGATAGTACCGCTTTAATTTCAGCGGTTCAAACGGTGCTGCAAGGGGATATTTATAATCCTGCTAGCTTATATTCTACTATGGGAAAAGAGATTTCTAGCGATTCAAACAGTCAAGTAGCAAATATTACTAAACGACAAAAAGAAATTTTGCATTTGCTTTCTCAAGGGATGTTAAATAAGCAAATTGCTAGCGAATTGGGAATTTCATCCAATACCGTTAAAGCGCATTTATATGAAATATTTCGTCACTTAGAGGTAAATAACCGTACTGCGGCTGTGAAAGCCGCCTTTCAACAGGGGCTTATTACTCAAATATAATTTTTATATTAAGATTTAAGGTTAAGGAAAAAGTCTTTAGTATGCAACAATCTAGCTATTTAATTCCATCGCAGATGACGACTTATCAGCAACAAATTAAGGGCAGTAAATTTCTAACATGGATAACCGCTGTTAATTCACCCACAGCAGCTAAACAATGGATACAATCACTAAGGGATCAGTATCCTGATGCACGCCACGTTTGTTGGGCTTATATTGCAGGTGCGCCTAATACGGTTTTAAAATCAATGAGTGATGATGGTGAACCGAATGGAACGGCAGGTAAACCGATGTTGAATGTATTAGAACATAGTGGCGTGGGAGATATTTGTGCTGTTGTTGTCCGTTATTTTGGTGGAATTAAGCTAGGCACAGGTGGCTTAGCACGCGCTTATTCAAGTTCTGTTAGCGAGGCAATGAAACAGACTGAATTTATAACAAAGGTTGCAATGCAAACTTTGAACTTGAGTTTTTCTTATGCAGAGGAAGCGCAGATACGTTATTTATTGGCGGATGAACAGGGGGAAATCATTGAGATACAATACACAGATTGCGTTAATCTCTGTTGTTGTTTGCCAGTACAACATATTACAAATTTTAAGCAACGATTGGCTCGAAATGTTTCTGTCAAACTAAAAGGTTGAAAATGAAAACCATTATTGCAAAGAGCCTAATTTTTACCAGCATTGCTATCATTATTAATTTTATCTTTAAAGCAACCGCTGCAAAATTAATTGCAAAGGAAGAATTAGGGCTGTTTTTCACAACTATTGATATTTTCTCTTTTACGCTGTTAATTCTTGTGGGTTTTCGTTCCTCTATGGTGGTCTGTTTTGCGAAAACAAAAGATGATGTCAATATTATTAATATTTTTAGGTATTTTCTATTTGCAGTGATCTTTATCTCATGGTTGCTTGTGATTCCTTATTTAAAACATAAAATGGGGGTTCATATACATTATTGGTATTTAGTTTTCTTAATGCTTTCAATGGGATTAGTCGCTTATTTAGGCAATCAAATTGCTATGTATCGGCATTATGCCATTATGAATAAAGTAACGCTGATAGAGCCTTCATTAACCCTGCTCTGGTTTGTTATTGCCTATTATGGTGCGGATATACAGGGCTATCATGCTTTGTTTATCTCTTCGGTAATGGCAACGCTTGGGGTCGCCGCATTTATGTATTACAGTAAAAGAAATTTGCACAAAGAACCCTCTTTTAGCAACATAGCGATGAACAAGGACATGAAGCAGTTTTTAAAGAACTCGCTTATCTCAACGCTTGAGTTTGGTTCAGGTATTTTTATGATTTACCTCAGTGTAGTATTGATTATGAAATACTATACACTGAATGATTTAGCAGATTTTCAAGTAGTGGTGAAGACGATTTTTGTTTATATGATTTCACTGTTTGTTTTTCCCGTATTTCGCTTTTATCTTCCTGAAATATCGAAATTAATTAATGCGAATGAGCATAGAAGAATAGCTACTATTAAAAGAGAGTTTTATCTATTTTCCTTTGTTGTATCAATTATTCTTTTTCTAATGGTATGGTTTTTTGGGGAATCCCTTATTGTTTGGGCTTTTTCAAAAGAATATAAACAATCGCATACGATGCTATTACACCTTAGTCCTTTTTTCATTTTTGTTATGCTCAATGCCTATAATATTGCTTATATTAAAGCCTCTGGGAAATTCTGGTGGGCATTATTCTTAAGAGTCAGCGGTAGTTTTATCCTCTTACTCTCCTTTTATACACTCAAGCTTTTTTCAGATTCGATTATTATTGTGATACTGAGTCTGATATGGGCTTATGTTGGTATGTTTTTAATATCATTTTGGTTGGAAATAAAGCTCAGAAAAGGTATCAACCAAGTCGCTGAAGGGGATTAGTGAATATATAAGGAACATGCATAATACTACTCGATAATGGAGAAGTTATTTTATGCATGTTCCTAAATACTCAGCTAATTAATTACTTGCTTACACTTCCATTTTAAGCTGCTTTTTGTTGTTGCGTGGCTTTTTTAAAAGCAGGATAAAGGTGTTCGGACTCTTCAATAATACGACTCCAAACAAATTCAAATATTTCCTCTGTATCGTGAATAAACTGTTGATGATTCTTAATTCGT
>JALVEA010000090.1 GCA_027008665.1 Thiotrichaceae bacterium
AATGAAACTTTCATCGCGATAGTTTTTCATTGCATGATGTAAAGTGTCTAGCCAGTTAGAGCCTGCAATATCAGGAAACCATTCCTTATCTTCTTCGCTTGGATTTTCACAGATGCGACGAATATCTTGCATCATGGCAAAGCCTAAAGCATAAGGGTTGATGCCAGAAAAATAGGGGCTATCAAAATCAGGTTGAGCGACGACACTGGTATGCGATGCTAAAAATTCAAGCATAAAGCCATCAGTGACTAAGCCCTCATCATAGAGTTGATGCAACAACGTATAGTGCCAAAAGGTTGCCCAGCCTTCATTCATTACCTGAGTCTGTTTTTGCGGATAGAAATATTGTGAAATCTTACGCACAATACGCACAATTTCACGTTGCCAAATTTCTAAATGTGGTGCATTTTTTTCGATAAAATAGAGTAAATTTTCTTCTGCTTCAGCAGGAAAACGAGGCTCTTCAATGCTAGATTGATTTTGTTGCTGTGTGGGTAAGGTGCGCCAAATATCATTAATATGTTGTTGTATATATTTTTCTCGTTCTTGTTGATGTTTTTGTTCTTCTATTGCAGAGACGGGATGAGGACGTTTATAGCGATCTACACCGTAATTAGACAGTGAATGACAGGAATCTAGCAGTTTTTCTACCTCTTCAACGCCATGACGTTCTTCACATTGAGCAATATAAGTACGAGCAAATTGTAAATAATCAATAATACCTTCTGCATCTGTCCATGTTTTAAATAGATAGTTGCCTTTAAAGAAAGAATTGTGTCCATAACAGGCATGTGCAATCACTAAAGCTTGCATGGTCATGGTGTTTTCTTCCATTAAATAGGAAATACAGGGGCTGGAGTTAATCACAATCTCATAAGCAAGCCCCATGCGTCCGCGTTGGTAATTTTGCTCAGTGGAGAGAAAACTTTTGCCAAATGACCAATGATTATAATTAATTGGCATCCCAACCGAGGAGTAGGCATCCATCATTTGATCTGAGCGGATAACTTCAATTTGATTAGGATAAGTATCTAGTTTAAATTTATCTTTGGCAATTCGTGCTATTTCTCTATCATAAATTTCTAATAGTTCAAATGTCCATTCAGATTGAGTCGATAAGGGTTGTCTTTTAATGCTTTTTTTAAGACTCATGATTAGCTCTCTTTTTAAACAATTCGCGGAAAACGGGATAAATATCAGCATTATCCTCGACTCGGCTAGTAGCAAAATTATTGCTAAAATCTTTTTGTATGTTTTGGTATAAATGCCAGAGTTCTTGTGGTTGATTACCACCGATTTCAATATAAGTAAAATATTGAACAAAGGGTAAGATTTTTTGCGTCATGAGTTGATGACATTTTACCTGATCATTTGGCCAATTATCACCATCAGAAGCCTGTGCAGCATAGATATTCCACTGCTCCGCAGGGTAGCGTTCTTTAATGATTTCACTGATCATTTCTAAAGCACTAGAGACCACCGTTCCGCCTGTTTCACGGTCATAGAAAAAAGTCTCTTCGTCAACTTCACTCGCCTGTGTATGGTGGCGAATAAAAACCACATCAATTTTTCCATAATTACGTTGTAAGAAAATATAGAGTAGGAAAAAAAAGCGTTTCGCTGTGTTTTTTATATCCTGTGTCATTGAACCAGAAACATCCATAATACAAAACATCACCGCTTGAGGGGATGGTTTGGGGACTTTTACTTTTAGATTGTATTTTAAATCAAAATCATCAATAAAAGGCAACGCATTGAGCTTTTTAGTCAGTAAATCAATCTCTTCTTCAATCTCAAGTTTTTGTTGTTGCTGGCTATCAGAAAGTGGTTCGATAAAAGATTCAAGCTGTAGACGTAATGCTCGTCTTTTTTTACGTTTTTTACCACCTAAAGCAATCCGCCGTGCTTGGGCGCTACGCATAGTGCGAACTAGGTTCATTTGATTGGGGTTGCCAACTTCACTAATCCCTGCTTGATGATAACTAAAATTATCACTACCGCTTAATTGGCGTTTAACCATATTAGGCAGTGCTAGGTCTTCAAACATAAATTCTAGAAATTCACTTTGTGAGATTTGGAATACAAAATCATCCATTCCTTCGCCTGAATCACTGGCTTGTCCTTCACCTGAGCCATCACCTTCTCCGCCTTCTGGGCGTGGGAGTCGATCCCCTTCTGCAAATTCTTTATTACCAGGATGAACAATGGTACGCCGCCCCCCTGAACCATGTCCGAAGACAGGTTCGGAAATATCTTTTTTAGGAATGGTGATGGATTCACCTTGTTCCATCTCTTTAATATTACGTTGATTAACCGCATCGGATACTGATTTGCGAATTTGTTTGCGATAACGCTTCAGAAACCGTTGTCGATTAACGGTACTTTTATTCTTACTGTTTAAACGACGGTCAATAATATATGACATATCTCGCCTCCTTTCTTGAATCTAAATAGGGCGTAAATATTGAAGTTAATTATTGGGTTAGCTTATTTTGACGCGCTTAATAAGCCAATCCAAGCGACAATATACAATCATTAATTACTGTGATTTACGCACTCGCAAATACCATTCTGCTAATAAACGCACTTGTTTTTCGGTATAACCACGTTCCATCATCCGTGATACAAAATTATCATGTTTGCGTTGTTCACTATGGGACGATTTGGCACTGAATGAGATAACAGGTAAGAGTTCTTCGGTACTAGAGAACATTTTCTTTTCAATTACTCGACGCAGTTTTTCATAACTGGTCCAAGAAGGATTTTGACCTTGATGATTAGCACGGCTACGCAGTACAAAATTCACCACTTCGTGACGGAAATCCTTAGGATTACTAATCCCTGCTGCTTTCTCAATTTTCTCGAGATCAGCATTTAAAGCGCTACGATTGAGTAATTCACCTGTTTCAGGATCACGGAATTCTTGATCTTGAATCCAAAAATCTGCGTAAGTGACATAGCGGTCAAATAGGTTTTGACCGTATTCAGAATAGGATTCAAGATAAGCTGTTTGAATTTCTTTACCAATAAAATCAACATAACGTGGGGAGAGATACTCTTTAATATAACCGATATAACGATCTTGAATATCTTCTTGAAACTGTTCACGTTCAATTTGTTGTTCTAACACATACATTAAATGCACTGGGTTAGCTGCAATTTCTGCAGAATCAAAGTTAAAGACTTTCGACAGAATTTTAAAAGCAAAACGGGTAGACAAACCATCCATGCCTTCATTAACACCCGCAACATCACGGTATTCTTGATAAGTTTTAGCCTTTGGATCAATATCCTTAAGATTTTCACCGTTATAAACGCGCATTTTTGAGAACACATTGGAATTTTCAGGTTCTTTAAGGCGTGATAAAACACTTAATTGCGCTAACATTTTTAAGGTATCAGGCGCACAAGGTGCATTGCCTAAGGAGCTATTGGCAATCAATTTTTTATAAATTTTAATTTCTTCATTAACCCGTAAACAATAAGGTACTTTAACGATAGAAATACGATCAATAAAAGCTTCATTGTTTTTATCATTCTTAAAAGTTTGCCATTCAGACTCATTAGAATGAGCTAGAATTGTGCCATCGAAGGGAATTGCCCCAATACTCTCAGTACCGTTGTAATTACCCTCTTGAGTCGCAGTTAATAAGGGATGCAACACTTTAATTGGTGCTTTAAACATCTCCACAAACTCTAGCAAACCTTGGTTTGATAAGCATAGACCGCCTGAGTAGCTATAAGCATCGGTATCATTTTGTGGAAAATCTTCTAGCTTACGAATATCCACCTTACCAACTAAGGCTGAAATATCCTGATTATTTTCATCACCAGGTTCCGTTTTGGAGATAGCCACCTGATTCAATTGTGAAGGATAGCGTTTAACCACCTGGAATTGAGTAATATCACCGCCAAATTCATTTAAACGTTTCGCTGCCCAAGGCGACATAATAGATTTTAGATAACGACTATCAATGCCATAATCTTCTTCAAGGATCTTACCATCTTCGGTATAATCAAATAATCCTAAAGGAGATTCATTAATAGGAGAGCCTTTAATGCAATAAATGGGTCTTTTTTCCATTAAGACTTTTAGGGTTTCTGCTAGTGAAGATTTACCCCCACCCACAGGCCCTAATAAATAAAGCACCTGCTTGCTTTCTTCTAGTCCTTGCGCAGCATGACGATAGAAAGAAACGATTTGCTCGATACACTCCTCCATGCCGTAGAAATCTTTAAAAGCAGGGTAAGTTTTTATCATTTTATTGGAAAAAACACGGCTTAAAGAGGCTTCTTTTGAAGTGTCAACGAGTGTAGGTTCCCCAATCGCTGCTAACATGCGTTCTGCTGCTGTTGCATAGACAGAGGGATCTTGACGACATAAATCCAAATATTCCTGTAATGAAAATTCTTCTTCTTGATGTGACTCGTAGCGGTTTTGATAATGGTTGAATATACTCATATTTTATCCCTTTGATATGATTTTCTTATGAAGTCCTATAATAGGAGAATACCGATATTTTGACCACATAGATATAAAAAAGATCAATATATTAATAAATTTTTTCTTATTGGCTTTTGTTTTATTTGATAATTTCCAAAATAACGTATATTACTTGCACAATCATAAGTCGTATAAATAATAATCATTAAAGGACGATACACTCTAGTCGATATTAGATTCAGAGGTATTTAACCCCCTTTTATGTTCTAATATTCGCTTTCTAAAATGAGCTTTACTTATGTTACGTATCGGTCAAAAAAATGCTTTACGCATTGTTAAACGACTCCCCCAAGGTATTTATTTAGACGCTGGACAACAAGGAGAAATATTATTACCTAATCGTTATATTAGTAATGAGCTTAATGTTGATGATGTGCTGGAGGTCTTTATCTATCTGGATTCAGAAGACCGTCTCGTTGCAACAACAGAAACGCCTTATGCAATGGTAGATGAATGTGCTTATCTTAAAGTAATTGCGGTGAATAAAGTCGGTGCTTTTTTAGATTGGGGTTTGCAAAAAGATTTATTAGTCCCACACCGTGAGCAAAGACATCCTTTTAAAGTCGGTGAATCACATGTGGTTTATCTTTATTTAGATGAACATAGCAATCGTATTGCAGCAACGACTTATTTAGACAATTATTTAGAGGAAACTTCTTTTTATTTTAAGGAAAATCAGGCTGTCGATTTGCTTATTTGTAGTCAATCAGAACTTGCTTATAAAGCCGTTATTAACCAAACCCATCTCGGATTATTATACAATAATGAAGTCTTTCGACCATTATCATTAGGACAGAAATTAAAAGGCTATATCAAAAAAATTAGAGCCGATAAAAAAATTGATCTATGTTTGCAGTTGCCAAAAAGGGGCAAAAAAGATGAATCTTTAGAAGTGGTTAAAAAGTCTATAATGACTCACTTGATTGCTAACCGAGGTCATTCTACACTCTCTGATAAAAGTAACCCTGATGAAATTTATGCAACTTTTCATGTTAGTAAAAAGGTGTTTAAACGTGCCTTGAGCAGTCTTTATAAAGAGCGTGTTATATTGATTGAAAAGGGGAGGGTAAGTTTGGTTTAAATAGGTTCAGCAAAACTTTAAAAGGAGTTAAAGTTTGTGGTAAAAAAAAGTATTCAAAAATGGCTAAAAACCATTGTTATTCAACATGATTTTTGTCCTTTTGCAAAAAAAGAGTTGCTTCGAGATAGTATTCGCTATTGCGTCAATGACTCAAGCAATACTAAAGAAACATTGCATAATTTAATGGATGAATTTCTTTTTCTTGATCGACAACCTGAGATTGAAACTACTTTATTTATTCTCCCCCAAGGTTTTGATGATTTTGATGATTTTCTTGATTTAGTAGAAATAGCTAATGCTTTGCTTGAAGAACAGCATTATTTGGGTATTTATCAACTTGCAAGCTTTCATCCAGATTATTGTTTTCATGGTTCCGATAATAAAGACCCTGCAAATTATACCAACCGCTCCCCTTATCCTGTTTTACATCTGATCCGTGAAAGCAGTCTTGAGAAAGCCATAGCAAACCATCCTGATCCTGAAGACATCCCTGAGCGTAATATCGCCTATGCGCGCGAACTGGGATTAGAAACACTACAAGCAGAGTTGGAATTAACTAAATTGCCAGATTTTGTTCAAAAATAAAGCTAATAGCAAGTAGGCGAGACGGCTTTATTTCCTCATATAAGCCATCCGTCTCACCTATTATTATCTAGGTCACTTAACTCGGTCATACTTTTTCGATGGCATAGTTCTACTCTCAGTATAGAACTTAAGGAGACTTAGTTATGAATATCAATCAATTCACAATGGATGCACTATCCGTTCTTTCTAGTTTATTTATTTTTATCATTGGCTTAGTCGCCTTGCTTGTACTCCTATTTATAATTCCAAAAATAAACTAGCAGGGTCTTCGAGTAATTCTTTAATCTTGACTAAAAAACTGACCGCAGTTTTACCATCAATTAAGCGATGGTCATAAGAGAGGGCTAGGTACATCATTGGTCTAATCACCACTTCCCCTTTCAATGCGACGGGGCGGTCTTCTATTTTATGCATTCCGAGAATGGCGCTTTGAGGAGGATTGATAATAGGTGTTGATAGCATAGAGCCAAATACACCGCCATTGGTAATGGAGAACGTTCCGCCTGTGAGTTCATCCATCTCTAACTGATTATGACGCGCACGATGTGCATAATCATGAATGTTTTTTTCTATTTCTGCATGTCCTAACGTATTGGTATCGCGTACAACCGGCACCACTAAGCCCCTCTCTGTTGACACCGCAACTCCTATATCGTATTTACCTTGATAAACAATATCTTGCCCGTCTATGCGCGCATTCACTTCTGGATAGCGTTTTAACGCTTCGGTAGCAGCCTTAACAAAAAAGGACATAAAACCTAATTTTATACCATGCACCTGCTCAAAGCGTTCTCGATAAATTTTTCGTAAACGAATAATTTCACTCAGATCAACATCATTAAACGTTGTTAGTATCGCTGCTGTTTGTTGCGCTTCTACTAATCGTTCCGCAATTCTTGCACGTAAACGTGTCATCGGTACACGCCGTTCTAATGGCTTATCATGAATCGCTTTGTTAGTTATTGTTGTTTCTGCATCTATTTCTACTTCAGTATTTTTCGGCACTATGGGTAACTCATTAATAGTTTGTACTGGATTGATAGCTTCAATTTCAGGATTATCATCTGCTTTATTGATGGTTTTTTCATCGCTTATCTCATCCTTATTTTCTGCTTTAGACAGTTCAATTTGAGATTCTGCTATTGTTTGATATTCTTTGGATAGTTCTTCCTTTGGTAGTTCTTCTGTTAATGGTATTTCTTCTATTATGACAGCAGACTCTTCTTTTTTGTCTATGGCTTGTTGATGCTCCAGTTCGTCATAATGAGAGTGGTGCAAATGCTGTTCTATATCTTGTTTGAGAATTTTTCCATTTTTTCCTGAGCCATTGATATCCAAAGGATCTATTTCATTTTCAGCCATTTTTTTTCTAATCGATGGACTACCAAAGAGGCTAACAACAGGTTTTGTTTCAGGTATTATTTCATCAAGGGTAGATGGCTTTTCATCACTTTCAATAGAGTTATTATTTTCACTTTGATTCTCATTATGGTTTTGATCTAGTTCAAGTTCAATAAGGGGATTATCTTGTTGGGCTTCAGGAACATCCTCCTGTAGTTGTTCTAATTCGTGTAGTATTTCTTGTCGGATTTCTATTGGAGAGCTGTCTTGTTTTTCCTGTTCAGTGGGGATTGTAACAGATGAATTGTCTATATTAGGCTGTTCTATTATTGCTTCACTTTGTTCTTCTTGAATTTCATTGTGTGTATTTGTAGGTATAACCTCTTCTAAGGCAGATTCAGTTTCAATAAGTCCAATCACTTCATCTGGGGTTACAATTGAATCTTCTGGGTGGATAATTTCAGTAAGAATGCCCGTTGCAGGCGCTGTGACATCAAGAATAATTTTATCGGTTTCCAGTTCTAATAAAACGTCTTCTTTTTCAACTTTGTCCCCTACCTTTTTAATCCAAATGGCAATGGTAGCATCACTGACAGACTCTGGTAGTTGAGGTACACGTATTTTGCTAGACATTATTTTTTATACTCTTCCTTTAAATCATTAAATTCTTAATTTCTAAATCTTTTATACCATTGTGGGAAGCTTCAAAGCTTCTCTAATTAAGGCGGTTTGTTGTTGTTGATGAACACGAATAGAGCCGACAGCAGGTGCAGCTGCTGCAGGGCGTGCTACACAAGATATATCAATAAAACGTGCATAAGAATAAAAGCGATGCTTCATATTATCCCATGCACCTTGATTTTTGGGTTCTTCTTGACACCATACAAGCTCTTTAATCGCTTCATAGCGCTTTAATACATCTTTTAAATCATAATCAGGAAAAGGATAAAGTTGTTCTAATCGAATAATTGCTATCTGTTTAAGATCATATTCTTGATAGGTTGCCACTAAATCATAATAAACTTTCCCACTGCAAAGAATAACGCGGGTTATCTGCTTTTTTTCATGCAGTGATAATTGCGGGTCATCTATGACGGTTTGAAAATGCCCTTGGGCTAATTCTGAAAAATCATTCACTGCTTGGGGATGTCTTAATAAACTTTTAGGGGTGAGTACAATTAATGGACGACGATAGGGGCGTATCATTTGACGACGTAACATGTGAAAGATTTGCGCGGGTGTGGAAGGAATACAAACTTGAATATTATGTTGTGCGCAAAGTTGCAAATAACGCTCTAAACGGGCAGAAGAATGTTCGGCTCCCATGCCTTCATAACCGTGGGGCAAAAATAGGGTTAAACCGCATAAACGTGACCATTTTTGTTCACCTGAAGTAATAAATTGATCAATAACAACCTGTGCTCCATTAGCAAAGTCACCAAATTGTGCTTCCCAAATAGTGAGGGTAGTCGGTGCGGAAGTGGCATAACCGTATTCAAAAGCAAGCACTGCTTCTTCTGATAATAAAGAATCAATCACAGTAAAGTGACCCTGTTTTTCAGCAATATGCTGTAGAGGTATCCAAGCTTGACGACGTTCTTGATGATGAAAGACGGCATGTCGATGTGAAAATGTACCTCGTCCACTATCTTGTCCACTTAATCGAATATCAAATCCTTCACTTAATAAGCTAGCATACGCCATATTTTCGGCAAACCCCCAATCGACAGGGCGTTCACCTGTTGCCATTTGTTGACGTTTATTCAGTAATTTAAGCACCTGAGGATGTACCACAAAATCATCGGGGAATTGTTGACATTTTGTTGCTAACTGGCGTAGCTGCTTTAGATCAAAACGGGTATCTACTGCTATATCCCATTGTCTATCTTTATATTCATCCCAACTAACTTTAAAAATTTCTGGAATACTGCTGTAATCCAGTGTGTCCACCACCGCTTTACCCGATGAAATTTTCTTTTTATAAGTTTGTATTGCCTGTTTTGCCTCATCTTCAGTGATGATATTTTCTTTTATCAAATGCTTGCCATAATTTTCACGTACCCCTATTTTATTGCGAATCGCCTTATACATGATAGGTTGGGTAACAGAGGGTTCATCTGCTTCATTATGACCGTGTTTTCGATAACATAAGAGATCAATCACAATATCTTTACGAAAACGCAGACGATAATCCAATGCAATTTGTGCCGCAAAGATAACCGCCTCTGGATCATCCCCATTAACATGGAAAATAGGTGCATTTACCATTTTTGCAACATCGGTTGGATAATAAGAGCTACGGCTATCTAAATCGGTACTGGTGGTAAAACCAATTTGATTATTAATCACAATATGCACTGTACCATGAATATGATAACCGCGTGTTTGCGACATATTTAGCGTTTCCATCACGACCCCCTGCCCTGCAAAGGCGGCATCACCGTGAATAACGACCCCCACGACTTGCCCTCCTTGATCTGTGCGACGATCTTTACGAGCGCGTACTGCCCCTGCCACCACAGGACTTACGATTTCTAAATGGGAAGGATTAAAGGCTAATGATAGATGCATTGCATCTTCAATCGTCTGAATACTACAGGCATAACCTTTATGATATTTTACATCTCCCATATAGTAAGGATCGCTCGGAATGCCTTCAAACTCTTTAAACAGCTCATCGGTTGATTTCCCCATAATATTAATCAACACATTTAGGCGACCGCGATGTGCCATACCTAAAATAATTTCACGAATTTTTTGCCCCCCTGCATGATGTACAATCTCATGCAATAAAGGAATCAAGCTATCACCGCCCTCTAATGAAAACCGCTTTTGACCTGTATATTTTGTATGTAGATAACGCTCTAATGTTTCTGCCGCCACCAGTTGTTGGTACAGCTCTTTTTTACGTTCAACGCTAATCTCCGATCTGGATTCACAACGCTCTAAACGGGATTGAATCCATTGCTTCTCCTCCATATTCATAATATGCATATATTCCACACCAATACTACCCGTGTAGGTATTACGCAAAGCACGGTAGATATTATTAATGGTCGGTTTATCACATAAATGAAACGTACCTAGATTAAATTCACGCTCAGGATCTGCTTTATCTAAGCCATAATATTGTAAACTTAGCCCCTCTAATCCTGTTGTAATTTTACTATCTGATAATGGATTAGTATTAGCAATTAAATGCCCAATGGTACGATAAGCATCAATTAATTGTGACACATGTACTTGCTGTCGCTCTGTTTCCAATAAACTTTCAGTAATACTAGCATCAATGCTATTTGTGCAAACTTTAGAATGCAATTTACGACTATAAAACTGTTCTCTCATATAAGAATGGGTATTGCCATTTTGGAATTCTATTGGTACAGGCAAGGTAGAAAAGTAGTGTTGCCAACTAGCGGTGACAGAATTTGGATCTTTTAAATAAGATTCAAATAACAGCTCCAAATAGATAACATTCTCCCCTTCTAGCAATGACTCAGAGAAATGGCTTACAGACTCTTTTGATAAAGAGTTGCCAGTATTTGTCTTCATATCCTTTATATCCTAATGGCAATATTATTTTTAGCTGACTCCGCGAGGCTGAAGTATACCTCTCAAAGTACCTGCTAAAACCACTTTTTTGGCTAATGAAAAATCGGTTTTGCCACTGCCTAATTTAGGAATTTCTTCTACATTAATGACCTTTGCGGGTAGCATCATTGGGTTGATATTTGCTTTTAGTAGAATAGCTTTAAGTTCTTTAGCAGTTATATCACTGGCGACTAATAGCACAATTTTTTCGCCTTTTTTCGCATCAGGGATGTTTACGGCGACGAGTTCTAATTCAGGGTTTTGTAGGGCTTTGCGAATGGTTTCTTCTACAGCGGTGAGGCTGATCATTTCACCACCGAGTTTGGCGAAGCGGGAGTAACGATCTACGATGGTGAGGAATCCATTTTGATCTAAATGTCCTTTATCTCCACTTTTATACCAACGCTGTCCTTCCATTTCGACAATCACTTCAGCGGTTTTTTCGGGGGCATTGAGGTAACCTTTCATCACTTGTGGTCCCCCAATAAGAATTAAGCCATCTTCTCCTGTGGCAAGTTCTTGCAGGGTGTCGGGGTCAACAATGCGATAGCTGGTTCCAGGTAGTGGCATACCGACCGTTCCCGGTGTATTACCTTGTTGAACTTTCCAATAGCTTGTGTCCATTTGATCAGGAATATTGACACTGGCAACGGGTGAGACTTCTGTTGCCCCATACCCTTCTAAAATATCAATTTGAAATTTAGATTTAAATGCTTGACGAATATCAGGGTTAAGCCGTTCAGCTCCTGCAATCACCATTCGTAATGTGGCTAACATTAAAGGATGAACTCGTCTATTTTTGCTATATAAACGTAGGAAGGTTGATGTACCAAAGAGGAAGGTTGCTTTATTACGCGCCACGGCTTTGGCAATCACAACCACATCGGTTGGGTCGGGATGGCAAACAATGGGTATCCCTTCGCTTAAGGGCATAAAAGTAGTAGCTAAAAGACCAAAAGCATGAAAGGTCGGTAGGGTTGACATCACCACATCATTTTCTCTGGTGTTTAACATATCAGAGACTTGACGTGCATTAGTGGCAAGATTTAGATGACTCAGTTCGATGCCTTTTGGTGTACCTTCGCTTCCACTAGAAAATAAAATAGCAGCGGTCGCTTCTTTATTAATGGGCTTTAGATAAATCGATTTTAAAATTTTAGCGGGTAATAAGAGGGTTGATAGCAGAGTGATTAGCATACTGGCTTTGGGTATTTCCGCACGAAAATCTTCCAAATAGACCAGTCTGGTATCAGGGAATGTTTCGACAATATTGATACCGCGTTGCTCTAGTTTTTTAAGAAATTTCTTTGAGGTGTAAATAGTTTGAATCTCTGCACTTTTAACCGCCCCTTGCATTGCTTCAACACTGGCGGTGAAGTTTAAATTAACCACTGTTTTGCCAAGACATAAAACCGCCATATTAGTGATTGCACCGCCCACACTGGCAGGTACTAATATGCCAATATTTTTCTCTGGACTTTTCTTCGCTATTAATTTAGAAAAACGAAACACCGCTGTCATAAATTTATAATGGTTTAAAGGTGTTCCGATTGCATCGGTGGCTGCCATGCGAAAACCCATGCGCTTTGCGGTTTGTAACCAACGTACAGGGATCGGTGTAATCTGGTTTGAATCGTTTTGCCAAGCACGGAATGAAAGATCAAATAAGCGTTGTTTTAATTTATCGGTGGATGTGTTTGCAGGTAATGCGTCACCAAAGGCAACAATAATATCGCGTTTAAGCCCTGATCGACGGCTGGCTTTAAAAAAGCGGGTTGAACGAGAAAAACGACTACCCCATAAGCCATGCAGATAAAAGGGAATAATTTTAGCCCCTGTGTCTTTAATTGCTTTTTCATAACCGCGTTTAATTTCACCTAATTGTCCTGTACGACTAATTGCACCTTCTGGAAATAAACAGACCGCTTTGCCTTGTTTTAGCAAGCCATTAATTGTTTCTAAGGAGGCAGCGGCACCACCACTATTAATAGGGACAACACCAAATAAATCTAAAAACCATTTTAAATACCAACGCTCATAATAATAACGCTCAATCACAAAATGTAATTGTCGAGGGCTTGCTATTTGCACTAAAGCCCAATCAATCCAACTAATATGATTACCTAGCAGTAAAATACCACCCGATGCAGGTAATTTTTCAGCACCTAAGACCTTCATGCGATAACGTATTGCAAAAAGGCGACCAAGTATAAAGCGTAGCAAGGCTTCAGGCATTTTAAACAGTGTATAAACCGTACCAATGGCTGCTACTAACACTAGCAACCAAATAATATTAATACTACCAACCCCTATCATTGCTAATGAGACAGTAATAATTAGAAAACTAAGCATCATAATATTTTGAATTAAATTATTTGATGCCAAAACGCGCCCTAACTGTTCATCATCAGCATAATATTGAATCAAAGCATTTAAAGGAACCACAAAAAGCCCCCCCATAATGCCTAAAAACAAGAAGTTAATCCCTTGTAGTAAGCTTGAATCCAGCATAACAAATAATGCAAGCGATAAGGTTATTCCCAATGCACCCACAGGAATTAAGCCTGTTTCAATATGATTATCAGATAATTTACCTGCAATAAACGAGCCGAGCATAATCCCAATACCTGCCAATGCCATTAGACCTTGTAACTTCGCAGTATTAGTGATTAAAAGCTGTGATTTAGCAAACTCAGGGTAGCTTGCCAACATGACTTGGGAAATCGCCCAAAAGGTTGATAGAGCAAGGATAGAGAACCAAATCCAAGGATGGCGATAGACTAAACGGAGATTGCGTAATTGGGTTTTTCCTGTGCGGTAATGCGCCCAATTAAAACGCATTTTCTGATTGATTGGTTTTTTTTCAGGCAAACGATAAGCGTAGAAGACTTCCAAAAGCGTTAAACCAACTAAAACCCATCCTAAAGGCGCAATCAAGGTCAATAAATCATCTTTATTTTCCCATGATAGATCTGATAAAAGTTGCTCAAATAAAAGTGAGAAAAAGAAAGTCGCCCCAAGAATTGAAAACATAGTCATCGCTTGAACCGCTGCATTGCCTTTTGCTAAACCACGTTCACCGACTAATTCCTTAATAAAGCCATATTTTGCAGGAGAATAAAGTGCGCTTTGCAATCCCAATAGGAAGGTCATACCAAAAGCAAACCAGAACCAGCCTTGATAGTAACCAAGGGTAATCAAGAGTGTAATACCCAGCGCAAACCAAGCACTGAGTCGCATCACGGTATTTTTAGGATACTTATCAGCGATATAGCCAGAAGGAGTAAAAAGCATAATAAAGGGCAACAGGATCAGTGCATTAATAATTGCAGTAAAAATAATCTGTTGTTGCCCATCGTAGGTTTTAAAAATGGTATTTTGGATTATTATTTTATGTCCAATATCAACAAAAGCATTTAGAAAAACAACCATTAAATAGGTAAATAAACCAATGACTTTTAATGG
>JALVEA010000091.1 GCA_027008665.1 Thiotrichaceae bacterium
GGTCGCATAAGTTTAGCGGTATGGGGTTTTTAAATGTCGGAATGTTTTAAAGAAGCCTTGCAGGAAACTGTGAGGCTTTATTGCGTTTAAGCTAAACGTGGACGGGTTTACAAAACCCATCCAACTAAGATACTTGTTCAGCCTCTAAAAGGGCTTATTTTTCCAGTAAAACAGCCATCCAGCCTAATGCGCCGACACGTTCATCATCTTCACTTTGGAAGCCATAAGTTCCTACCATAGGAGTCACACTGAGCACTTTCCATCCATCTTCTAGATAATCATTAAGATGTTCAGTAATTCCTAGGTCATCGTCGTTGTCATCATCAATATTAATTGTTATTAACTTTTGCATAAATTGTCCTTAATTGTAGAGTGAAAAAATAATTAAGGACGGACAGTACCAGCTTTATAATACAATAAATATTTAGTTTTTTTTATCAGGAGACTATAAAATTTTTGATGAATTATTAGACGTTTCTATGCTGATCTTCCATTTTATCCAAGATCCTTGCGTAGAAAAAGCCACCGAGATAAAGACAAAAACTTAAGAGTGTGATTGCATAACCATAAAGACCTTCTTGAGGAGCAAAGATCATCCAGACACCGATAAAGAAATAAAGCAGTGAGAGGAGTGAAATAGCAACGTGTTTATCACGCTCACCATTGATAATGCCACGTACAAAAAATAGCAGTGGAAATTCTAAAATAGCAATTTCCAAACCACGGTTTAATTCTTGAACAGGAGTTAGCCAGCCATTCCATATAATGATAATTGCCATTAGCCCTAACATTCCTATTAAGGTCAAAATACGCCATAAAATAAGATTATTTATCATAATTTAATTGCTAGTTCTGCCAAGCGTTTGCCTAATGCTTTACACAGATTTTTTTCTTCTTCTGAAAGTGGATTACTATTATCCGCTCCTGCAACATGAGAAGCCCCGTAGGGTGTGCCACCTGTTTGGGTGGTTAATAAATCCGATTCTGTGTAAGGTAGACCAGAAATAATCATACCGTGGTGTAGCAGTGGAATCATCATTGATAGCAAGGTTGATTCCTGCCCGCCATGAAGGCTTGAGGTCGAGGTAAAAACGCCCGCAGGTTTGCCAACCAAAGAACCTGATAACCAATGACCACTACTTTTTTCTAAAAAATATTTTAAAGGAGCGGCCATATTACCAAAGCGTGTCGGGCTACCTAATGCTAATCCATTGGCTTGTTTTAGTTCATCCAAACTCACATAGGGCGCACCTTTAGTAGGTACAGAAGGTTCTGTAACTTCACAATTTGCAGATATATTGGGTACTGTTCTAAGTATTGCTTCAACACCTTGCACTGATTCAACACCACGAGCAATTAATCGTGCCATTTTAGCAGTTGCACCCTGACGACTATAGTAAAGCACTAATACGTTTTTCATTTGTAGCTCTCTCAACGACCTATAAAATATCAATAACAGACATAGGTGGACGTGCAATAATGGCTCTACCCTTTTTTACCACAATAGGACGCTCAATTAGAATCGGGTTTTCTAGCATTGCTTTGATTAGGTCGTCCTCACTTAAAGAAATATCATCAAGATTTAAGCTTTGATATAACGATTCTCCCTTACGCATTAATTCACGAGGCTCTATCTTGAGTAGATCAAGAAGCGTTTTTAGTGTTTCGTAATCAGGTGGTGTGTCGAGGTAATTGACAATATCTAATCTCTCGTCTTTTTCAGTGAGTAGCTCTAGCGTTGCACGTGATTTAGAGCAACTTGGATTGTAATAGATCGTTGTTTTTGAATTCATGTTTTTCCTCTCTCGCAGGGATAATATTTTTATCGAAGAACGCAATTTAGCATGCCTTAGAGAGGAACACTAAATTCTGTTGAGTATATTTAAACCAAAAATAAATAATTAATTTTAAAAAATATCAGTTATATTTCCTTTTAATCATAAACATAAGTCATTAGGAAATAATTTCAATGTCCCACTTTTCAATACTCAGGTTCTACCGCATCTCCGCTTTTTTTCTCTTATTAGGCTTGTTGAGCCTCTCTGTAAACTTAGAAGCAAGTCCAATGAAAAATCAGATGATTAAAGATATTGTTTTTAAAGATATCAATAATAAAACACATCATTTAGCAGAATATCGAGGCAAATGGTTGTTCATTAATTTTTGGGCAGGTTATTGTCGTATTTGCAATAAAGAAATTCCCACTTTAATCCGCTTTCAACAGCATAATAGAAATAAAGTCACCGTGCTTGGTATCAATTATGGCGCTGAAACAAGGCAGCAAATAATGGCAGCAATCAGACGATATCGCTTCAACTATTCTATTGTTCCAGATCAAGCCAGTATTAGCGGATACTTTAAAGATATTCCAGGAACCCCTACAACCATTATTGTTTCTCCTCAGGGGCGAGTTGTTGCTAAAGCAATTGGGCGAGAATCTTATCAAGAATTGGCAAGCTATATCGACACTCAACAATATACAGGCAAAGAAAAAATATGGGATCTTAATCAATCAAATAATTAAAGCTATTTTTTAATGTTTTTTATATAACCTTTCTTTAACCAATTGATTTTACTTTTTTACTATCAATTAGGTTTTCTAAAAATTATAAAACTAAAAATTTTGGTCGTAATTTGCACAATAATATTGCAACAAATAGAATAAAAAACAGTCATAATAATAGGGGTAACATATCCTGCAAACTACTGAACCCACGAAAAATTTTTAGGAATTAGTCTAATTAGCAACATTTTGTGTTTATAAACAACATAAATCTTGCTTATATGGGATAAAAAGGATATATATAACCTATAATAATAACTAATACGTGTAAGGATTTTATTTATTAGAAGGTTTGATTCAAGGGGAATCAGATTTTCCACAGAACAAGGAGAATCGTCAAATGGGCGAAGTAATGCATACAGATCAATATCAACTAAAGAACAGCTTAAATAATGAATTTATGAGTTTTTATTTGTCAATAAGAAATGCTTATAGACGGCATGGATCCAATGGTCAATTTGCACAGGCATTGAAACAATTTTCTGAATATTTTTATCACCAAATTGTCAAAAAAAAGCAATATAAAGCGTTACGCGCAAAGCTAATGAAAACAGCACAAACATCAAGAGATCCGCAACGATATGAATTATTTTCTGATGGAAAAATGACAGGATTTCTGTATGCATTGCCTGCAAAAGATTGTATATCAACCGATTTATTAGATGGCAATATTAATATATTAACGGTTGATCATGGTGCATTACAGATACAACAACAAACACCTATCAAGTATCGCTTACATCACCAACGTCTCACACTTGGACAAAGTGCAATTTGTTTAAACACGGCAAAAAGAGAAACCTGTTTTCAAGCAAAAACGCGTGTTGCTGTTTTTTTATGTGTTTCTTGCAATGATGTTATTTATAGCTAGCACTTAGAGACGCTTTGTTTGTTTTGATAATTTATTAACCCAGAAAGCTGTGCCACCTGCTACACCTGCGGGCATGGCAAAAAAATTCAATACGGGAATGGTCGTCATTAGTAAGATTGCACCACCAAACCCTAAAGAACTTGCACGGTGTCTTCTTAGTCGTTTTAACTCATCATCTAGAAACAACTCATGATTTCCCATTGGGAAATCTGTGTATTGCAATGCAAGCATCCATCCCCCATATAATGCCCATGCAAACGGAGCAATAATATTCACCACAGGTATGATGCTAATAATAACAAGTACAAGTAACCATTTTAGCATATAGAGAATTTTACGAAATTCACTTACTAAGGTTTTGCCAACCACTTTCATCATTGCCTTATAGCCCTGAAATTCAGGAAGAGGCAAGCCCTTTAAATACATTTCAACTTTTTCTGCTAATAGCGAATTAAACGGAGCTGCAATGAGATTAGCAACAATGGTAAAGACGTAATAAACGGCAATTAAAATAAGTAGCACAAAAAGAGGATACAGTAGCCATTCCACCCATGATAGCCAGCTTGGTAACCAGCCTAAAAGTTTATTCATTAAAGTATCAAACTGTGCTTTAGCTATCCAGATTGCAAATGAAAACACAATCATATTAATCAATAATGGAATCACGACAAAAGGGCGAATCCCTTTTTTCGAAATAAGAGAAAGACCTTGAAGCACATAGCCTACTCCAGCTAAGAAATTTTTTATCATTTTTTATATCCCTCTAAAGCAAGTAACGCTGAACCATAACTTGCTTGCGCATGTTTTGCTGTCAGCAAGCTAACTTTGAGTTTTTTCTTGCGTATTTGTGTCCATGCTTTGTTTTGACTACCGCCACCGACACTATAAACAGTGGTTAATTTAGGCGCT